>DATJLX010000076.1:0-12534 GCA_035509135.1 Methylocella sp. | reverse complement strand
GCAATTTTACCGATGCCCTTCAATCCTATGAAGCCTCGCCGAGCGATGAAACCCTTGCCTCTGCCGCGGTGTCCGCCGCGTCCACATTGGCGCAAGGGTTAAACGGCGCCGCGGCGACGGTGAACCAGGTGCGCGAACAAGCCGATTCTGGGATCGCCACCTCAGTTCAAACAATCAACTCCCTGCTTTCTCAATTTCAGTCGGTCAACACGCAAATCGTCAATGGAACCGCGACCGGCGCCGACGTTACAGATGCACAGGATTCGCGCGACAATATTCTAAGCCAGCTCGCCCAACAAATCGGCATCACGACGATTTCGAACGCCAACGGCAGCATGTCCATTTATACGGATAGCGGCGTGACCTTGTTCCAAGGTGGTGTTGCCAGAAGCGTGACGTTTACACCGACAACGACCTATACCGCCGCAACCACGGGCAATGCCGTCTATGTCGATGGCGTGCCGGTCACCGGCGCTTCGGCGACCATGCCGCTCCAATCCGGCACTCTTGCCGGCCTTGCCACGCTGCGGGATAGTACCAGCGTCACTTATCAGGCTCAGCTCGATCAAATTGCGGGAGCACTCATTAATACTTTCGCGGAAAGCGATCAGGCGGGCTCTGGTCCCAATCTTCCGGGACTCTTCACGACGCCCGGAGCCACTTCGCTCCCCGGCGGCACCACGGGACTTGCAAGCCAGATTGCCATCAATCCAAGCGTCGACCCAAGCCAAGGCGGCAATCCTTTCTTGCTGCGGGATGGTGGCATCTCGGGGAACTCCGACTACATTTACAATATTAGCGGCGACGCAAGCTACACGGCCCGTCTTTCCCAATTGCTTACCAATCTTTCGGCAACGCAATCGTTCAGCGCCGCTGGCGGTATCGGAACCAGCGCAAATCTGAGCAATTACGCGTCAGGGTCGGTGAGCTGGCTCGAAGCGCAGCGTTCGGATGTTTCAACGCAGAGCACCTATCAAAGCACTTTGCTCAACACCGCGACGACAGCCCTATCCAATGCGACAGGCGTCAATATCGACAATGAAATGTCCCAAATGCTCGACCTCGAAAACTCTTACTCGGCGACCGCGAAATTGATCTCGACGATCGACACCATGTTCAGCACGCTTTTGACAGATTTCCAGGGTCTCCCGGCATGACATCCTACATATCGACACAATCAATCTCTTCTGCGATGCGTCAATCCATTTTGCAGATGCAGTCGGAACTTGCCTCCAGCGAAACCGAACTGTCCACCGGCAATTACGCGGACATTGGGCTCACGCTCGGTGCCCAAACGGGAGTGGATGTCTCCCTGCAATCCGAGACGTCCCTGTTGCAGACCATCACCACCACGAACCAGACCGTCACGACCCGTCTCAGCACGACCCAGACGATTTTGGGAAATTTGCAGAGCAACGCCCAGGACCTTCTCAACTCCCTTCTCGAAAACAATGGATCCACCTCAAACGCCAGCACGATCCAGGCGACCGGGCAAAGCGATCTGCAAAACCTGATCTCGGGATTAAACACCACCCTCACCGGTGATTATATTTTTGGCGGGACGAATACGAGTACCCAGCCAATCACCGATTATTACGCGACGGGGGCTGCCAACAAGACGTCCGTGGACAACGCCTTTCTCGCCGCTTTCGGGATGTCGCAAACAAGTCCCAATGTGTCGACGATCAGCGGCACCAGTATGCAGAATTTTCTCGACACTCAGTTTGCGTCTCTGTTCCAGGGAACCAATTGGTCGACCAATTGGTCGTCCGCGACCAATCAGACGTTGACCAATCAAATCTCCGAAAGCCAAACAGCGAACACGTCGGTCAGCGCCAACAACACTGCCTTCCAGCAGCTAGCGCAGGCGTATACCATGGTTGCCGATCTCGGGACCCAGAATCTCAGTTCCTCGGCCTATCAAGCCGTGACCAGTACGGCACGGGGCCTCTTGACCTCTGCAATTTCCAACCTTGTTGAAGTTCAAGCAAGCACCGGCATGGTTCAATCGGATGTGAGCAGCGCCTCGAACCAAATGTCGCTGCAAATGAACATTTTATCCACACAAATCGGTAATCTCGAAAGCGTAAACAGCTATGAAATCTCAACGCGCGTCTCGGACCTTCAAACGCAAATCGAGACATCCTACTCGTTAACATCGCAACTGCAGCAGCTCAGTCTCGTGAAATATCTGTAATCGCACCAGGCAGAATCACAACGATAGGCGTGATGTATCAACTCTCATATGCTGAACACATCGCCGATAACCCCAAGGATTGCCGCGACCGTGAGCGGCTGGCCTTGGAGCATGCAATCGGACTTCTCCAGAAGGCCGAAGATGCGGGCGCTCAATCGCTGGAAGCCGCAGCGGCGATCAATTTTGTCAGCCAGCTTTGGAATGCCTTTATCCAGGACCTCGTCGACCCCGAGAACGATTTGTCGGACGTCTTACGCGCGGATTTGCTGTCAATTGGGATCTGGGTCATCAAGAAGTGGCGCTGATACGTTCCGCGCAATCGCAGAATTTTCGTGGCGTGATCGAGATTTGTTCGATGATCCGCGACGGGCTGAAGTGAGACGATAAGATGCATATTTCGCTTCGTGCGGGGGAAAAGATCTACATTAACGGCGCCGTTTTGCGGGTCGACAGAAAGGTTTCCCTCGAACTTCTCAATGATGCCACCTTTCTTCTCGAGGCTCATGTCATGAAGGTCGAGGATGCATCCACGCCGTTGCGTCAGCTCTATTTCATTATTCAGATCATGTTGATGAATCCGACTGATACGCTCGCCGCCCGCGAGATGTTCAAAAAATCCATTCACATGACGATTGATGTAACAGAAAACGCGGTCCTTGTTGGCGGGCTGCGCGCGGTCAAGGCACTCGTTGACGCAAATCGAAACTTCGAAGCACTGAAAGCGGTCCGCGCCCTGTTCCCAGTTGAAGCGGAGATCTTGGCCGGAGGCAGAGACTCTTCGCCAACGCAGGCCGCGTGAAACACATAAGAGGGGTCGTTATGACAATTGGAAGCATCACACCAACATCAACCGTCACGGCCGCCGCAAATTCCTCGTCTTCGAGCGCGGCGGCGCCGACCGTCGACTATACAGAGTTCCTGCAGCTTCTCGTCGCCGAACTGCAAAACCAGGATCCGACGAGTCCGACCGATCCAACGCAATATATGAGTCAGCTGGCATCGTTCTCCTCGGTCGAGCAGCAGGTGCAAACGAACTCCACGCTGGATTCGCTCCTGTCGGCGCAGGCCACCAATATCATTGGCAAGACCGTGACATCGGCTGACGGAAGCACCAGCGGAATCGTGGTTTCAGTGGAACTCGCCGCATCGGGTGGTGGCGCCACTGCCACGTTACAGAACGGCAGCACGGTAACCCTTGGTCCGGGCGTAACGGTTTCCTCATCATGAACGAGGCCGACGCGTTGGAGCTGCTTCGCGCAGCGATCTGGACAATCATCATCGGCTCCCTTCCAGCGGTCGCCGCCGCGATGGTTGTCGGTCTCATCATCGCCCTGCTCCAGGCCCTCACGCAAATCCAGGAGGCGACGCTCACCTTCGTTCCTAAGATCCTTGCCATTTTTGTCGCTCTCGCGATTGGCGCACCCTTCATCGGCAGTCAAATCAACGCATTCACCGAGCAGGTCTATTCGCGGATCGAAAAAAGCTATTAGCTCATGTCCCGGAAAATTTGCCGGGGGGTTTTTCACGCCAGCCTTAACCCACTCTTTGACTTTGAGCGATTTTTAGATCGCTTCCAGGATTGTGCTTGAGGGCGCGCGCTTATGCTCCAAGGGCCAGATCGAACTGCGGCGCTGCCCCTTTGCGCGAAACGGCGCGAGCAAACCGTGGGGTCCCCCCTTAGAACAAACGCAATTGTTCGCCTTGGCGAGGCGGAGGTCGGAAGAGGTCCATGCGCAAGGGGATGCGGGTCTTAGCGAGCCCTAGCCGTGCCGCCGCGGCCTCGAACCGGCGCCCAATCATCCAGGCATAGGCGCCGGACCCCGTCATGCGCGCGCCAAAGCGGGGATCGTAAAGCTTGCCTTCCCTGGCCGATCGCAGCAAGGACAGCACGTGTTTGAGCTTATCTGGATAATGCGCGCGCAGCCATTCGGCGAAGAGATCGCGGACTTCAAGGGGCAGCCGCAGAAGAACATAACCAGCCTCGCGGGCGCCCGCAGCGTGCGCCTGGGTGAGAATCGCTTCGATCTCGGCATCATTGATCGCCGGAATAAGGGGAGCCGCCAGGACGGCCGTTGGCACATTGGACACCGCCAGCCGCCGGATCGCCGCGAGGCGTCGCGCGGGACTGCTCGCTCGGGGTTCCATTTTCCGTGCGAGGATGGGATCGAGCGTCGTCACCGACAACGCCACTTTGACCAGACCTTTTTCGGCCATGGGCGCAAGAAGATCGAGATCGCGCAAGATCAGTGCCGATTTGGTGACGATCGCGACCGGATGATGGGCGTTGGCCAGGACTTCGAGGACCTTCCGCATCACCCGCTCCTGGCGTTCGATCGGTTGATAGGGATCGGTATTCGTTCCAATCGCGATCGTCTTCACGGCGTAGCCCGGCGCCGACAATTCGCGAGTGAGAAGGCTCGCCGCGTTGACCTTGGAAAACAGCCTTGTCTCGAAATCAAGCCCCGCCGACAGGCCAAGATAGGCATGGGTCGGCCGGGCGAAACAATAAACACACCCATGCTCGCAGCCGCGATAGGGGTTGATCGACTGGTCAAAGGAAATATCGGGCGAATCATTGCGCGTGATGATCGTTTTGGCGGACTCACGCGTGACTTGCGTCCGCAAGGGCGGCAAACCCTCGGGTAGCTCAGAGCCATCCTCTTCAAAAAACCGGCTTTCCTTTTCAAAGCGGCCGCTCTCATTCGACAAGGCTCCACGGCCCCTCTTGGGTCTGAGTGGCGAGATCTCCGCCGTTTGCGCGGGAGCTAGCGCCAACCCAGCTGGAAGGGCCGCCGCACCTGCTTCGCAGGAAACGGCGTCGCCAGCTACGGGACCTTTGCCAAGGGGAACTTGCGCTGGCCCGTCGCTAAAGCCGTTTGGGCCGTGACGTAAGGCGCTGTTTGACGCCGCTTTTGCCAACTTCGAGGTCATCGGTTTCTTGCCATCGCCATGAGTTTATCGTGTTTCCGCTATGTTTATGCAGCATTACCATCCAAAGAGCGTCATGCGTGAAACAGGTATGTACTCGGAATGTTCCGAACTCAGATACAGAACATATAACGAACATCAAGCGCCAGGCCAAATGTTCTTGTGGATAATGTTGGATAACTCTTGCAAAAATGCGTGATAGGGGAACGAGAAAACTGAGATTCATTCATAGATGTCAGAATAAGGACATCTTTCTGAGACCGTCCCGACACGGGCAGGGTGGGGCGGTATGGATTAAGACGGATGTCTCCTCCGCCAACGTGCCGGGCGCGATCCTTTCTTTAACGAACCATGGCCGGGCATGTCCGTGCGGCACGGCGGGTTGGCGCTAAGTCTCGCGCGCCGCAGGCCGCCACTGCGAATGCCGAAAACGCCATTTTCGTTCGGCAGAAACGGAACGGCGGTTAAGTGCTTTCTATCCCATTTTCTGGGTGCGAATCGATCTCCGCCTTGCCTGACGAAGTTGACGCGCAAAACTCGGCTTTTGCTTGGCGATATTCGGTGCGCAGGCGCGCGATAATGTCGGCGGCAGGCAGAACATCATCGATCGCACCCACGCTTTGCCCAGCCCCCCAAATATCCCGCCAAGCCTTGACTGTTTCCGGCGCCTTTCCCGCTTCAAAACTCATCACGGTCTTGTCGCGCGAGGGCAAATGATCCGGGTCGAGACCCGCATTGATCACGCTCTGGCGGAGATAATTGCCGGGCACGCCTGTGAAATAGGCTGTATAAAGGATGTCGGCGGCCTCACTGGCGGCGATCATCTGCTTATGGCGCGGATCGGCATTGGCTTCTTCCGCCGCGATGAAACGCGTGCCGACATAGGCGAAATCGGCGCCCATCGCACGCGCCGCGAGAACAGCGCGTCCTGTGGCGATTGCTCCGGCGAGCGCGATCGGACCTTGCCAGACCTTGCGCACTTCCTCCGTCAGGGCGAAAGGCGAGAGCGTCCCGGCATGACCGCCAGCACCGGCGCAGACAAGGATGAGCCCGTCGACACCGGCCTCGATGGCTTTCTTCGCGTGCCGCACGCTGATGACGTCGTGAAAGACCAATCCTCCCCAAGAATGCACGCGGGGAACGATCTGGGTCGGCGCCGAAAGGCTTGTGATGACGATCGGCACTTTGTATTTTTCGCAAAGATCGAGGTCAGCGGCGAGCCTGTCGTTGGAAGGATGGATGATCTGATTGACCGCGAAGGGCGCGACCTCGGCCCCTGGGTTTTCTTTTGTGAATGCCGCAAGCCCGGCTGTGATCTCGGCAAGCCAATCGCCGAGCACCGGTTCCGGGCGCGCATTGAGCGCGGGAAAGGCGCCGATCACCCCGTTCTTGCATTGTGCGATGACAAGCTTCGGACAGGAAATGATGAAGAGCGGCGCGCCGATGACCGGCAGCGACATGGGTGGGAGTTTGTCTGGCCAAGCCATCTCGCCCTCTTTTCAGTCCTTGGGAAAGTCAGAGCGATGACCCGTCGCGGTGGAACCGGGCGAAATCCCGAGGCCGGCCGGGAAAATCAGACGGAGTTTTTGCCAGCCCGTTTGCTCGGCACGGTTCTTGGCTCACTTGACGTCCGGCTTGGCCTTCGATCGCAAGGAGCCGGCGCTTCAAGGATACGCTGCCATTCGCCGAGAAACCGCCGATCCTGCCGCCAGCTGCAACCACCCGATGGCATGGAACGATGATGGGAAATGGGTTGCGGGCAAGCGCTTGCCCCACAGCGCGCGCCGCCCCGCCGGTGCCCATGGCCATGGCGAGAGCGCCATAGGTGGCCGTCGCGCCCCAGGGAATGGCGCGCGCGGCCTCATAAACGTGGCGATGAAACGGCGGCAGCAGGTCCATGTCGAGCTGGATAGAAGCCAGATCGCTCGGCGTCCCGCGCAAGTGCAAGGCGAGTGCATCCCTTATTTGCGCCATCTCGGGTGGGGGCTTCGCCTCCCGCACGCCGGGAAATCGCTGGAGCATGCGATTGCGTGTCATCCGAACGCTCATCTCAGGAAGCTGCACGCCCGCGACACCTCGGGAACTCCACGCGATCGCGCAGCTTCCGATCGGCGTGTCAAAAAGTGCAAATGAGATCGTCATGTGAGTCATGATCACAGCATTCCTCATGATAATTCAGCGCTCAGAAGCTCAAGAAAGTTCAAAACAGCCAAAGAACCAGACCGAGACGCTCTGGCAAAAAAAGAAAAATATTCTCCCCGAGCAATGCGGCACGGTCATCAATACAAAGTGCGCTCTTCAAGACTCGGGGGTTCTTAATGCTGACGATGATCTTGACGCGCTCGTCGCCTCCCAAAAGAGCTAACGGGCGCGTTAAGAGAAGGGATCGGCGTCATGCCCGGCCGCGTGCTGGAAGGACGCCAGCCGCAGGAGCCCCTGCGGCTGCGAATCTTATCGCTACTGAAAAGCGACATTCACGATTTCATAGCTCTTGCCGCCGCCCGGTGTATTCACCTCAACCGAATCACCGGTTTTCTTGCCGATCAAGGCGCGCGCCGTCGGCGAGGTGATCGACACGCGGCCGGCCTTCACATCGGCCTCGCTCTCGCCAACGATCTGGTAGATCTTTTTTTCATCCGTGTCCTCGTCGACAAGGGTGACCGTCGCACCGAATTTGATCGTGGTGCCCGAGAGTTTCGAGACATCGATCACCTCGGCGCGGGATAATTTGTCCTCAAGTTCGGCTATGCGCCCTTCATTCAAGGACTGCGCTTCCTTGGCGGCGTGATATTCCGCATTCTCGGACAAATCGCCGTGCGTGCGCGCTTCCGCGATCGCTTGGATGATGCGGGGACGCTCGATTTGCTGGCGCCTTTTCAACTCCTCTTCGAGGGCGGAATATCCCCCCGCCGTCATGGGAAACTTGTCCATGCTTATTCTCTTTCGCGTCTCTTTAATTTAACTCTTGTTCTACTCTTGCTCTTTTCCCGGTCAGGGTGCGATCTGATGAAAGACCATCGAACAATGCTCCAAGCGCTTCAATTTTGCACAATCCTGAAGGAAAACCAATTTCCAAGATGATGCTCTTGTTGTACCGTTCGGCATTGCGGTGCGGTTTTATGCGATCCAAGCGAATCGAATATCCATCGCAAGGCTTTCGCGAGAGTGCCACGCCGGCCCCCCGGCGCCCGAACCTATCCCGCCAGATGGTAGCTGACACCTTTGCCGAAAAGGCCGCAAGCGGAGCTTTTCTTTGGGTCCGGCCGGTTCGCGATTTTGCCGCGGTGCGGCGGTATGGCTACGCTTTTGGTTAATATCGCTTCAAGGCTCACTCAGGGTCTCTATTCGTTGGTTTTGGTTTCTTTATGATTTGTCGAACGGCCGATCCAAAAGCCGGCGGTTCTTGGAGCCTTCTTCAGACGAAATAATCCTGCAGGGCGCAAACCTCCAGGTCACCAGCGAGATAGGCCCGGATTCCCTGCGCCGCGGCGATCGCGCCAGCAAGCGTTGTATAATAAGGTACTTTATGCAACAGGGCGGCACGGCGCAATGACCGGGAATCGGCAAGAGCTTGCGCCCCCTCTGTTGTATTCAGAACAAGCTGGATCCCGCCGTTTTTGATGAGATCGACCACATGCGGCCGACCTTCGGAGACCTTGTTCACTTTCTGCGCCTTGACGCCCTCGCTGTTGAGATAGCGAGCGGTGCCGCCCGTCGCGGAGATTTTGAATCCGAGCTCTGCCAATAATCGCGTGGTTTCGAGGACGCGCGGTTTATCCGTGTCCCGCACCGAAACAAACACAGTGCCTGTCCTTGGCACATTTGTGCCACCGCCCTGCTGGCTCTTGGCAAACGCCACCGGAAAGGAGCGATCAAGTCCCATGACCTCGCCGGTCGAGCGCATTTCTGGCCCGAGCACGGTATCGACCCCGGGAAACCGTGCAAAAGGAAAGACCGATTCCTTGACGCCGATATGATCAAGCAAGGGCGGCTGCAATGAAAAGCTGGAAAGGCTCTCCCCGGCCATGATGCGCGCCGCGATCTTGGCGATTGGCATCCCGATCACCTTGGCGACGAAAGGCACGGTCCGCGCCGCCCGCGGGTTGACTTCGAGCACGTAGATTTCCCCATCTTTCAGCGCATATTGCACATTCATCAAGCCGCCGACGCCAAGCGCCAGTGCGAGCTTCCTGGTCTGATCTTCGAGCTTTGCGATGTTTTCCTTCGTCAGCGAGCGCGGCGGCAGCGAACAGGCGCTGTCACCGGAATGGATTCCCGCCTCCTCGATATGTTCCATGATGCCGCAGATGAAGACATCCTTGCCATCCGAAAGGGCATCGACATCGATCTCGATGGCGTCTGACAGATAACGGTCGAACAAAAGAGGGTTCTTGCCAAGCACCGTATTGATCTGCCCGGTCTTGTCATTTGGATAGCGGGCCTTGATTTCGGAAGGAACAAGGCCTGGGAGCGTGCCGAGCAGATAGTCGTCGAAGGCCGCCTTGTCGAAAATGATCGCCATCGCCCGCCCGCCAAGCACATAGGACGGGCGCACAACAAGGGGGAGGCCGAGATCGGCAGCGACGAGGCGCGATTGCTCGACCGAATAGGCGATGCCGTTCAGCGGCTGCTTCAAGCCGATTTTGTCGAGGAGCCGTTTGAAACGGTCGCGATCCTCGGCAAGATCAATCGAATCGACCGACGTCCCGAGGATGGGAATGCCCGCTTCTTCGAGAGCATGCGCGAGTTTGAGCGGCGTCTGGCCGCCAAACTGCACGATCGCGCCCATGAGCTCGCCCGCCTCGCCTTCCTTGGCCAGGACTTCAAGCACATCCTCGGCGGTCAAAGGTTCAAAATAAAGTCTGTCCGAGGTATCATAATCGGTCGAGACCGTCTCGGGATTGCAGTTGAGCATGATTGTTTCGAACCCCGCCTTGCGCAAGGCGAAGCTTGCATGGCAACAGCAGTAGTCGAACTCGATGCCTTGCCCGATCCGGTTCGGGCCACCACCTAGAACGACGATCTTGCGGCGCGCCGTGGGGCGGGATTCGCAGGCGGGTTCCCGGCCGAAAGGCGGCGCGTAGGTCGAATACATATAGGCCGTGGGCGAGGAAAATTCCGCCGCGCAGGTGTCGATCCGCTTGAACACCGGCCTCACGGCAAGCTTTTTCCGTAAGCCCGACACAACGGTCTCCGGCACGCAGCCAAGAGTCGCCAGACGCGCGTCGGAAAACCCTGCCGCCTTCAACATTCGCAGATTCGCCGCATCGCCCGGCAAACCATGCGCGCGCACCCTGGTTTCGAGATCGAGAATTTCCTCGAGCCGCGCGATGAACCAGGGATCGATGCCGCACGCCTCGTAAATCTCCGCCGGCGGCATGCCATGGCGCAGCGCTTGCGCAACGACAAGCAGCCGGTCGGGCGTGGGGCGGCCCAGGGCGGCGCGCAGCACATTCATGTCATCGCCAAGACCGAGCCCCTCGATTTCGATTTCATCGAGCCCATCCAATCCGGTGTCGAGCGAACGCAGCGCCTTTTGCAGGCTTTCGGCAAAGGTGCCACCGATCGCCATGGTCTCGCCGACGGATTTCATCGCGGTCGTCAAAATCTGCTCGGCGCCGGGAAATTTTTCGAAGGCGAAGCGCGGTATTTTGGTCACCACATAGTCGATCGATGGCTCGAAGGAAGCGGGCGTCGCGCCACCGGTGATGTCATTGGCGATCTCGTCCAAGGTGAAGCCGACGGCCAATCGCGCCGCGACCTTGGCGATCGGGAACCCGGTGGCCTTGGAGGCGAGCGCGGAAGAGCGCGAGACGCGCGGATTCATTTCGATGACGATCATCCGGCCATCCATCGGATTGACCGCGAATTGCACATTGGAGCCGCCGGTCTCGACACCGATCTCGCGCAAGACCGCGATCGCGGCGTCGCGCATGGTTTGGTATTCCTTGTCGGTCAGGGTCAGCGCCGGGGCAATGGTGATCGAATCGCCGGTATGCACGCCCATCGGATCGATGTTTTCGATCGAGCAAACGATGATGCAATTGTCTGCCTTGTCGCGGACAACCTCCATCTCATATTCTTTCCAACCGAGCACGCTTTCCTCGACCAGCACCTCGCTCGTCGGCGAAGCGTCGATGCCGCGCTCGATGATATCGATGAATTCAGCTTTATTGTAAGCGATGCCGCCGCCGGTTCCCCCCATGGTGAAGGACGGCCGGATAATCGCGGGCAGGCCAATGTCGTCAAGGATCGCCAACGCTTGCGACAAAGTCTTGATTTGATGCGAGCGGGGGGTCGAAAGGCCGATGCGCGTCATGGCTTCGCGGAAGAGCTTGCGATCCTCGGCCATGTCGATCGCGCTGGCGCTGGCGCCGATCATTTCCACATCGAATTCGTCGAGCACACCCATTTTTTTCAAGGAAAGCGCGCAATTGAGGCCGGTCTGGCCGCCCATGGTCGGCAACAGCGCGAAGCCGCCCGGCATGGCATAGCGCTCCTTGGCGATGATCTTGGCGACGATTTCCGGGGTGATCGGCTCGACATAGGTGCGATCGGCCATGTCCGGATCGGTCATGATCGTCGCCGGATTGGAGTTGACGAGCACGATTCGATAGCCTTCCTCGCGCAGCGCCTTGCAGGCCTGAGTGCCGGAATAATCGAATTCGCAAGCTTGGCCGATGATGATTGGCCCCGCCCCGATAATCAGGATTGTCGAAATATCCGTCCGCTTCGGCATTGGCTCTCGTCAAAGCACATAAAAAAGGCCGCGTCCGCGCTTGGAAGCGGCAGCGCGCCCTATCGCCACGGCCAGAAACCGTCCCGATTCCAGACCCGGATGTCTCCCTAGACGAGATTTCGCCCGCTGTGAACCCGGGCGGCGTTGCGTTTACTCCCACAAATGCCGATTCTTGTCGGTCGGGAAAAAGGGCTGGTCGCAAAAAAGCTTGCGGGAACGCTCTAACACTAGAGACAAAAAATTTTGGTCATGTTCTAACCTCTCGCCGAACGTCTCAACACTGTGGGCGAAAGCCTCAAAAAGCGCTTCAATTTTAAGAATCTTTTCGGTACGACCCAGACTTTGTAAGACTTGCTTGGGCTCCTCAATGTCTGCATTGCCCCATGCGTAGAAAATTCGACAAGCTTGGCCTTTCTGACTTAAATCTGAATCCATTGTATAAGAATGAACGATGCCACATCGCGCGGCGTAGAGATCAATACCCGACACTCCTAATCGCTTCTGGCAATCCATGTTAAAGTCCGCCCAATGGACAAATCGTTCTTTGCCGTTGGGCTTGTTATCAGGTTGTTGCCCAAGCGTGGCCATAAAATCTATCCCGCAATAGATCAGTGTTAATGCAGGCATTTGCAAATGGTTAGTAAGACAAAGTTGAATGGCAGCAAGGAGA
>DATJLX010000075.1:0-10000 GCA_035509135.1 Methylocella sp. | reverse complement strand
TAGGATTCGACGGATATCCACCGGTGACCCTTGGCAATCGGAACCATGATCTGCTTGCCCGGCGCAATATTCTCGGACTGGACATGCTCCAAATCATGCAGCCCGGCGTTGAAGTGAATGACCGCCCATTTGGTTTGCCCGAGCCAGCGGTCAAGATTTTGGAGGATCATCAGGGTGCTTCCACAATTTTCGAGCGGCCGCATCACATTCGCGATCCCTTCCAGCCGAAGCCGTACAGGCAGCGTATAGGATACGGATATACTGTCGCCGATAATCAGAACAAAGGGCAGCGCCGGGTTAACCGGGGTCGGCCTGATGGCCAATTCAATGTTGCGGCTCTCTTGCTTTGCCTGCGCAACATGGCGATACGCCAAAAGGCCGAGATAGGACGCCAGCCCGCCGCTAACCGCGATCACCGCAAAAACACCAACAATCAGAGATTTGCGCATGGTCTTTCTTCGTGACGGATTCCCCTTGTCGGGAGGGCAACTACCGTGAGATTTTGGCAAACAGAAAACGCGACGGTGCGGCGAGATGACCCAGCATGGGAGCTCTGTTCAAGGATGCCTGGGCCATCAAAAAGCGAATACGGCTGGGCGTTGGGCAAGCCTCACGCTTTCGCGGTGTTCGACCAGCGGAGCGCTTCGACACCGGGCAAACGCTTGCCCTCGAGCCATTCGAGAAAGGCGCCGCCGGCCGTCGAGACATAGGTGAAGTCCTGCGTCACGCCGGCTTGATTGAGTGCTGCGATGGTGTCGCCGCCGCCGGCGATTGTATCCAATGCGCCGGCCTTGGTGAGATGCGCGGCGACCCTGGCGATCGTTGCCGTGCCGGTGTCGAAAGGCGCGATCTCGAAAGCACCAACGGGCCCGTTCCACACGAGAGTCCGGGACGAAGCGAGAAGGCCCACGACCTGCGCGATGGTGCGCGGCCCGATGTCGAGGATCATCTGATCTTCACTGACCGAATCAATGTCGACGGTCTGAGTGCGCACATCCGGTTCAAGCCGCGAGGCAACAATGGCATCGACCGGCAGCACAAGCTTGCACTTGGAGCCTTCAGCTTCGGCGATGAGCTTGCGGGCGACATCGGCGAATTTCGGCTCGCAGAGCGATTTGCCGACCGCCTTGCCGCTCGCCAGGAACAATGTATTGGCCATGCCGCCGCCGACGAACAAATAGTCAACCTGACGCATGAGGTTGCCGAGAAGCTCGAATTTGGTCGAGACTTTCGCGCCGCCGACGATCGCGGCCAGCGGACGCTTCGGATCGGCCAGCATCCGTTTCAGCATTTCGAGCTCAAACTGCATGCTGCGCCCAACATAGGCCGGAAGCTTGTGCGCCAGCCCCTCGGTCGAGGCGTGCGCGCGATGCGCGGTCGAAAAAGCGTCATTGACGTAAATATCGCCGAGTTCGGCCAAGGCCTCGACAAAGGCCGGCTCATTCTTGGTTTCGGCGGCATGAAAACGGGTGTTTTCGAGCAAAAGGATGTCGCCGTCACGCATCGCATGGACGGCGCTTTTGGCGACCTCGCCTACGCAATCGGAGGCAAAGGCGATGTAGCGCCCGAGTTGACGTTCGAGCTCCACCGCGACGGGCTTCAGCGAGTTTTCCGCGTCGGGGCCGTTTTTCGGACGGCCGAGATGCGACAGAATGATGACCTTGGCTTTCTTGTCCGAAATCTCGCGGACATTCGCGAGCACTCTGTCGATCCGCGTCGCATCAGTGATTCTTGCGTCTTTAATGGGGACGTTGAGGTCGGCGCGCACGAGCACTCTCTTGTCGGCCACGTCCACATCGTCGAGCGTCCGGAAAACATAAAAGGGCGCCGGCCTGTTCATAGAAGTTTCCCCATGGCTGCGGCGACATCGGCCATGCGGTTCGAAAAGCCCCATTCATTGTCGTACCATGACACGACCCGCACGAATGTGTCTCCCATGACCTTCGTCTGATCCATGTGAAAGATCGAGGAATGCGGGTCGTGGGTGAAATCGCAGGAAACATTGGGGCTCTCGGTGAAAGTGAGAATGCCCTTTAATTGCTGCTCCGAGGCGCGTTTGATGGCATCCCTGATTTCGTCGGGTGTCGTCTTGCGCTTGGCGACGAATTTGAAATCGACGATGGAGACATTGGGGGTAGGCACCCGGATCGCCGCGCCATCGAGCTTCCCCTTGAGTTCTGGCAGAACGAGGCCGACGGCCCGCGCCGCGCCGGTCGTGGTCGGGATCATCGAAAGAGCCGCGGCGCGAGCCCTGTAGAGATCCTTGTGCAAGGTGTCGAGCGTCGGTTGATCGCCGGTATAGGAATGGATCGTCGTCATGAAGCCGGTTTCGATGCCGATTGCGTCGTTCAGCACCTTGGCGACTGGCGCCAGGCAATTGGTGGTGCAGGATGCATTCGAGACGATCAGATGATCCTTGCCGAGCTTGGCGTGGTTGACCCCGAAGACCACTGTGAGATCGGCGTTGTCTCCCGGCGCCGAGATGAGGACGCGCTTGGCGCCCGCCTTCAAATGGGCGGCCGCTTTCTCCCGCGCCGTGAAAAACCCGGTGCATTCGAGCGCGATATCGACATCAAGCGCCTTATGCGGCAATTCATGCGGATCACGGATGGCCGTCACTTTGATCGGCCCGATGCCGCAATCGATCGAGTCTTGCGTGACCTTGATGGTGCCGGGAAACCGGCCATGCACGGAATCGAAGCGCAGCAGATGAGCGTTGGTCTCGACCGGGCCGAGATCGTTGATGGCGACAACCTGAATGTCCTTGCGGTTCGATTCCACGATCGCGCGCAAGACGTTCCGGCCTATCCGTCCGAATCCATTGATCGCGACTTTAATCGCCATGGCTTCTCCTTTTTCGCAGGCCGGCAGTGGGAACCGGCCTCCCTGCATGGCAGGCGTTATTGCGTTACCGGAAACGGCCGTCAACCGTTACAACGCCGCATCGCGGCCTCGGCGACGGCTTCCGGCGTGATTTTGAAAAATTTGTAAACATCCTTATAGGGCGCGCTGGCGCCAAAGCCCGTCATGCCGATGAAAATCCCGTCGTCGCCAATAAGCGCATCCCAGCCTTGGCGAACCGCAGCTTCCACGGCGATCCTGACAGGAGCGCTGCCAATGATCTTTCGCCGCGCCGCCTCATCTTGTTTTAAAAAAAGATCCACGCATGGCACTGATACGACCCGGGCCGCAATGCCTTGGCTCGCCAAAAGGCCTTGTGCGTCGAGGGCGAGCGAGACTTCCGAGCCGGAGGCGAAGATCGAAACCGTCGCGGGGCCGGCGGCGGGGCCGATTTCATAGGCGCCCGCGGCGGATAAATTTTCCTCCGTGAAAACGTGGCGGAGCTGGGGAAGATTTTGCCGTGTCAGCGCGAGAATGGAAGGTGAGCCTTTCGCCTCCAGCGCGAGTTGCCAGCATTCGAGCGTCTCTGTCTGATCGGCGGGCCGGAAAACGAGCAGGTTGGGGATGGCGCGCAACGCCGCCAAATGTTCGACCGGCTGATGCGTCGGACCGTCCTCGCCAAGACCGATGGAATCATGGGTGAAGACCTCGATCGCGCGAATGCCCATCAAGGCAGCGAGGCGAAGGGCCGGCCGGCAATAATCGCTGAAGGTGAGAAAGGATGCGCCGGACGGAATAAATCCGCCATGCAGAGCGAGGCCATTGACGCCGGCGGCCATGCCATGCTCGCGCACGCCCCAATGGATATAACGCCCGGCGTAGGACGACGGCCCGATCTCCGGCGTTGCAGCCACCTTGGTGTTGTTCGAGGGCGTCAGATCCGCCGAGCCGGTGACGAGCTCCGGCACGGCTTGCGCGAGAACCTCGAGCACGCCCTGAGAAGCTTTGCGGGTGGCGATGGGAGTGGCGTCCTCGGCAAGCTTGCGCTTGAGGTGAGCCACTGTTTCGCCGAAGGAAACAGGAAGATCGCCGCGCAGCCGGCGCTCGAATTCCTCCCGTTCTGCCGAAGGCATTCCTTGCAGAGCCGCGAGCCAAGCCTGGCGGCGAGGGCGCCCGCGTTTGCCAGCCTTGCGCCAGGCGGTCAAAATCGGCTCTGGAATGACGAAGGGCTCATAGGGCCAATGGAGGTTCCGCCGGGTGCCCGCTATTTCCTCCGGCCCCGGCGCGTCGCTATGAGCTTTCGATGTGCCCGCCCGGGTCGGCATGCCAAAGCCGATGATTGTCTTGCAGGCGATCAGGCTTGGCTTATCTGACTTCCGTGCCCTGCGGATCGCCCGCATAATGGCGGCTGGGTCGTGGCCGTCGATACGGACAGCGTTCCAATTGCAGGCTTGAAACCGTTTCACCTGGTCGACGGAATCCGCCAGCGCGAGAGGGCCGTCGATCGAGACATGATTTTCGTCATGGAACACGATAAGCCGATTGAGCCTGAGATGCCCAGCGATTGCGATCGCTTCCTGGCTGATCCCTTCCATCAGATCGCCATCGGAGGCGAGGACATAGGTGTGATGATCGACGATCGATCCGAATTGCGCGTTCAACATGCGTTCGGCGAGCGCCATCCCAACCGCGGTGGCGAGGCCCTGGCCGAGCGGCCCCGTGGTCGTCTCCACCCCGGGCGTATGGGGGTATTCGGGGTGGCCCGGCGTCAGCGATCCGAGCTGACGGAAATGCTGCAGCTCCCCGATGGTCATGCTTGGTTCGCCAGTCAGATAGAGCAGGGCGTAAAGCAGCATTGAGCCGTGGCCGGCCGACAGGACAAAACGGTCCCGGTCCGGCCAGTCCGTTGCGGCGGCGTCATATTTGAGAACCTTGGTGAAGAGCACGGTGGCGATATCGGCGGTGCCCATCGGCAGCCCCGGATGCCCCGATTTCGCCTTTTCCACCGCATCCATGGCGAGCGCGCGAATGGCATTCGCCATTTCGTCATGGGTGACTTTGGCTTGTGCTGCGGGTGGCGCCATCAACTTTTCACCATTGGGGAACTCCACAGGAGATCTTGCTCAGCTGGATCAGCAAGCGCGGCCGGTATCTTGGCAGCGCCTGGGGAACATGTGCGGCTCGCCTTCGCCAGGCCAATGCCAAAACGCTTGTATCAAAGCTTCGCCTGTGTTCTTTCTGTCGCATTGACGATTTTGGCTATCTCAGAAATGATTTCGCCGCGACTTATGCCTCTTCGTCGCGGCGCTCAACCCTTAACTCGCCCGAAGCACTTAGCGCGCAACGGTCCATTTGTCGACCGGGGCCGTGCCCAGCTTTATGCCTAGACAAATTTTTACATGCATACCTCCCTTGACGTCCAAAACTATAATAATTACTATTACAGTTGCTGATCCACCAGCATGTTAGAGAGTGCATTTGTTCCCCAAGAGCGCGAGGGCCAATCTGACCAAGTCGGACTTGGATTGGTATTTGGAATTTGCCGCGACTCTTGAAAGGCTTACCGAAGTGAAGCTGAAGGAGCCGGGCGAAACAAAAGGATGGAAAGAGAATAGAGATATGACTCAGACGAGGCGTTGCCGGAGCGATCCGCTCCGGTCGCTTCATTCGGTTGCGGAGGACCTCTACGACGTCGGTGTGATCGACAAAACCACCATGCGAGATTTCGATCTCGCTTGCCTCACCCCAGTGGAGGCCCTCGGACCTGAAGCGATCAAACAAATCCGCGAGAAGGCTCATATGAGCCAAGCGACCTTTGCTTTGGCGTTGAATGTGACCACAGTTCTTGTCAGCAAATGGGAGCGAGGCGAGGTGCGCCCTAGCGGTCCCTCTCTCAAACTCCTTGCGCTTGCTAACAGCAAGGGTGTTGAGGCTATTCTGTGACCCGACATTCCTTCATTGTTTCGTAATTTCCTCCAGCGGGCGAGACCATGGAAACTCCCCGTAAGGTACGACGCTCATGTGGCAAGCGGAGCGAATGACAGCAGGACCTGTTGTTTGAGGCAATGGGTGCTGTTTTGAACGGTTCATCGATTGCCAGAGTAGCCATATTTAAGCGGCCCATGGGGCCTATCTCCTTTTTTCATTCTTTTATCAGGATAATGCAGTTTTGGGATCGCCGGGATGAGGCATAAGTTGTGCTTCTATGATTTCAACGAAGGCGCTCGCATCCATGGCGGGGGACGCTGCCGCGACACAGAAATTGCCGGAACGCCTTGACGCGGCGCTGCGACGGCTTGCCGCTGCGCTTGACAGGCTTGAGGCGGCGAGCGAACGGCGGGCCAAGGCGGACGCCTTGCGCGTCAACCTCGAGGAAGAGCTTGCCGTCCTGCAGGACGACCGTTCGCGGCTCGCCGTTGAACTTGACGGCGCGATCGCGCGGTCGAATGTATTGGAATTGGCGAATGAAGAAGTGGGCCGCAGATTGAACCACGCAAGCGCGGCTATTCAAGCGGTCCTGGCCGAGGTTGCTTCGCGCGAGGAGTGAAGCATTCACGGGTGGCGGGGCGGATAATCGGGCGTGACGAGGGCAAAATGGCGCAACTGGCGGTGACGATTTCGGGCCGGGTCTATCGGGTGGCATGCGATGAGGGGGAAGAAGCCCGTCTCGGCGACCTCGCGCAATTGGTCGATGCCAAGATTGCCGGCATGCGGACGCGCTTTGGTGAGATCGGCGACCAGCGTCTCACCATCATGGCGGCGATCACCCTGGCCGATGAATGGTCGGAGGCAAACGAGCGCGTTCGCGAACTCGAAGCCGAATTGGCGCGGCTCAAAGGGCACTCAGCCGCCACCCCTGAATGGGCCGAGAAGATCGCGGTTTCGTTGAGCGACGCAGCGCAGCGGATCGAACATGTCGCACAGGAATTGAATGAGTCCAGCCGCGAATAAACCTTCCGCGGGCTGGCCGTGGGAGGACCTCGATGGATTCGTGGCGCCGCAAACTCTTCCAGTTTAGGCGTAGTTTTGACAAAAATCTCGATGAGCCTATTGGGCATGTGTTCAGACGTTGTCCAATTGCGCGCTGAAGAAGAGCGCATTCTTACATCCTTCACGCGGCGCTTGATTGAAATCGCCGCCGTCGCGAGCGCAAGCGGATCGGGCCTGTCCGCTACCAACGCGCTGAATATAATGCGGCTGCCTGCGATTGCCCTTAATCAGCACGGATTGGTCATTGACGTGAACATCGCGGCGGGTGCGGTTTTCGATGATGATGTTATGATTAAGGATAAGCGTCTTTTCGTTCGCGACCTTCAGGCCCGCGGGCGTCTGAAGGCTTCGCTGGATGGTGTAGGCAACCTTGTCCAATCCAAGTCCTTGATTGCCGAGCCGATCATCGTTCAACGGCGTGACAAACTGCCGGTCATCTTGCGGATCTGGCCCGTCGAAGGGTTAACGCAGGCCTCCGAGCAAGACTTGAAAATGCTCGTCACACTGAATGCCTTGGGACAAAAAGCCGGTCCTCCCGCGGCGATCCTCGCCAAGACTTTCCAATTAACCACTTCGGAGGCGAAGCTTGCTTGCGTCATGGCCAGTGGCGCGCCCCTGCAAATCGCGGCCCGGGAACTGGAGATTTCGTGGGAGACAGCGCGTAATCAACTGAAATCCGTTTTCGCCAAGACCAGCACCCACAGCCAAAGTGAACTTGTGGCGCTGCTGATGCAGGTTGAGTGACGGATTGGCGTCAATCGGCTGACAAAGCGCGCAGCCACGGCCCTGTTTCCGTCGCCGCCTATGCGCGGGTCATTGCTCATGGCCATATGGCAAAAATAATTGGAAAATGTCATAAAGCAACTTCGAGAAACGTTGTTATTGGAGCATCCCTGGTAACTCCCCGCGCTTCCCTGCTTGTTCTCAAGAGTTATTTCAAGCGGTGTGAAAAAGTGATTGGGCAAAGAAGACGCCACGCATTGCGCGCCAGGAAGGAGCATGAATATTGTTAAAAAACTCAAATTGCTGCATCAATGATGAAAAAAAAATATCATTCATATGACATTCAAGGGAAATAATACTGATATGGGAGCTCAGAAAAACCCACCCGCGCAGCGCCGCGGATGCTCCGTCATTCCATTTAACCACCCTATTGCTTCGCGCAAAGGCTATGCAGATCAGTGCGTTGCGCTCGTCTCCGGTGGAGCCGTTCTGGGATTTGATGACGAGGTGCATATCGATCTCGACCGCTCGCACATCGTGCTTTCGCCGGATGAAGCGAGGCAATTCTCAGATGAGCTTAAAAGAATAGCCGATACGATCGATCCCTTGCCGGGCCATGAGCACGGCGAATAAGGCGGGCTTAAAACTTAGGGCTCGATCAGCCCTCTGAACTATCCTTCTTCCCTTTCCTCTCCGGTTTGGATGGGCGCAGGGCGCGCTCGATATCTGCGGTGGAGAGGCTGAGCGCCCGCTTCGCTTCACTGAGCAGTTCGGGATCAATCGGGCGCGGCTCCAGCGGCACATCCTTTCCGAGCCGGTCCACGAGAATGCGAAACACAGCGATCCGGCCGAAGGGTTTGTCGTTCGCCGGAATGAGAGACCACGGCGCGATCTCTGTCGAGGTTTCCGCCATCATATCCTCGATCGCCGTCTCATAGTCCGGCCAGCGGGCGCGGTTGCGGAAATCCTCGTAGGAAAGCTTCCAGCGCTTGACCGGATTGGTGAGCCGGTCGCGGAAGCGGCGCAGCTGCTCATCGGGTGTGATGTGCAAAAAGAGTTTGACGAGGCGGACCCCGGAGTCGATCAGCATGCGCTCGAAGGCGTTGATCTCGCGATAGGCGCGCCGCCATTCCTTTTTTGTCGCAAGGCCCTCGACGCGTTCCACCAGCACCCGGCCATACCAGGAACGGTCGAACGCCACGATTTGCCCCTTCTCCGGCAAGCGCCGCCAAAACCGCTGGAGATAGTGCTGGGCGCGCTCATGCTCGTCTGGTGCCGCGATCGGGTGGACCTTGAAACTGCGCGGATCGAGCGCCCAGCCAAGGCGGCGGACAACGCCGCCCTTGCCGGCGGTATCCCAACCTTCGAGCACGAGGATCGCCCGCTCGGAGGTGCCAAGATAGGCCTGTTGGATGAGCTGCAGCACGCCTTGCAGCGAGGTGAGACGCCGCTCGTAATCGGCGAAGCCCAGTTTGGGAAAGTCCGTGATCTCGGCGAGAATTGGACGGCCCGTGACGGCGAAATTTTGGGGGTTCATGGCGTAACGCCTATCTGAAATCGCTGGCTGTTTGGACATAAAAATTTTCGGCGGCCAGAAAGAACATCCCCGCGCTTGCGCGATGGAACGCTATCCTATTCTTGCCACTGTCAAAAGAGAGTCTCTGCCGGAGCCAGACACGCGCGACCCAAGATTTCATCAGCCGCCACCCCCCCAATGGATCGTTAAAATCCCGGTTTCGTTCGGCGAGGTGGCGGTTCGGGGATCGAGCCTATCACGCAGGAGTTTAATGACTCCAGCCGTGAGTGAGCGCGGCGGCTAGTTTTGACAGATGGGAAGGTCGCCGTCTTGATCACATATCTTTCGGGACGTTCACGCCGCAAAAAGGATATCACCGAGCATAGCCTCGTTTGCGTCATGCAACGCACGGATTGCCACCGCCCGCTTTTCGATGAAGACATCATTTGTCCGGTCGCCCACTTCGATCAGTTTGAGGATCGGACCCAAGCCAGAGCGCAGCACTGCGACACAGCGATCGTCATCAGAGGCAAGGGGATGACGTAGCCGTGATTCGACAAGTTGCGCGGCCTCGGCATCTCCAAGAATGGCACGTGCCACAAGTCTGAGTGCCTCCAGGCGCTTCTCGCGCTTTGCAAGTTCCTCCAACTTCTCGCGATCCTCGGTGGCGAGCGCATTTTCGAAAGCGACTGCTACAGGCGGCAGGGTGTTGCTTTCCGCCTCCCAAATACGATGCCGAGCAGCCAAAAGCTCCGCGTAGGCGAATGTTGGATTGTCGCGCAAGAAACGTTGTAAACTTTCGGTGGCATCTGCTTTAATCTTTGGTAAGTCACTGTCCATCAGAAAGCGCAGCCTCCGGACCTCACCGAAGCGCACGACGGACTCCTTGTTTGGATCAGCGGCGGGTTCCAATAGGACTGGCCTTTGCTG
>DATJLX010000074.1:0-11957 GCA_035509135.1 Methylocella sp. | reverse complement strand
CCCCATGCCAAGCCCCCCCATGCCAAGCCCCCCCATGCCAAGCGCCGCCATGCCAAGCGCCGCCGCGCCAGACGCCGCCGCCACCCCACCGCCAACCGTTCCAACCGTAGGGGCCGCCCCAGCCGTAGCCGTAACGCCATGGATAGCCGCACCAATAGTAGCCCGGTCCATTCCAGGCGTTGCCATACCAGCAGTAATTATAGCCGCCCCAAAAAAACTGAACCTCTTCCAGCGGCAGCGCCCCATTTGCGGCGACGCCAAGGCCGGCATCCGGGACAGGCCCGGCCTGCGCCGTTCCACCTATCCCGGCACTGCCCGCAAGCGACGCGGCTGTGGCTGCAATGGTTATCAACCGACGCATATAGGACTCCTTGCCTGTTCCAGTTTTTTGGGGTTCCGATCCTAGACACATTTTTTAAAACTAGCTTTAAAGCTTGGGCGTCTTCGCAAAAAATCAATTGGACTCGATCAAAAATAATGCGTCCAAAACCCGGATCCTCAACCGCCAATCTTGCGGGCGCGTTTGGCGAGGGTGCGCAGCCGCAGGGCGTTGAGCTTGATGAAGCCCGCCGCGTCGCGATGGTCATAGGCGACCGCTCCTTCCTCGAAGGTCACGAGATCCTGATCATAGAGGGAGTAGGGGCTTGACCGGCCGACGACAAAGGCGGACCCCTTGAAAAGTTTCAGACGCACGCGTCCAGTCACGAACTCCTGGCTGCGATCGATCAGGGCTTGCAGCATTTCGCGCTCCGGCGAAAACCAGAATCCATTGTAGATCATCTCGGCATATTTCGGCATCAGCTCATCCTTGAGATGGGCGGCGCCGCGATCAAGCGTAATCTGCTCGATGCCGCGATGTGCATAATAGAGGATCGTGCCGCCAGGCGTCTCATACATGCCGCGCGATTTCATGCCAACGAAACGGTTCTCGACAAGATCGAGACGCCCAATCCCATGCGCGCGGCCAAGCCCATTCAAATGGGCGAGCAAGGCCGCAGGCGTCAGCGGCTTGCCATTGACGGCGACCGCGTCACCCCGCTCGAAATCAATTTCCACATAGTCCGGCTCATTTGGCGCGTCCTCGGGATTGAGGGTGCGAGAATAGACATAATCTGGCACCTCCTGCGCGGGATCTTCCAGAACCTTGCCTTCCGAGGACACATGAAGAAGATTGGCGTCGACGGAAAATGGCGCTTCACCACGCTTGTCCTTGGCGATCGGAATCTGGTTTTTTTCGGCGAAGGCGATGAGCGCGCTGCGCGAGGTCAAGTCCCACTCCCGCCAGGGCGCGATGACCTTGATGTCGGGCTCCAGCGCATAATAGGACAGTTCGAAGCGGACCTGGTCATTGCCCTTGCCGGTCGCGCCATGCGCCACGGCGTCGGCCCCGGTCAGCCTGGCAATCTCGACCTGCTTCTTCGCGATCAAGGGGCGCGCGATCGAGGTGCCGAGGAGATAGAGTCCCTCATATTGGGCATTGGCGCGAAACATCGGAAAGACATAGTCGCGAACGAAATCCTCGCGCAGGTCCTCGATGAAAATATGTTCCGGTTTGATCCCGAGCAGAAGCGCCTTTTGGCGGGCCGGTTCAAGCTCCTCGCCTTGCCCGAGATCGGCGGTGAAGGTAACCACCTCGCAGCCATAATTCGTCTGCAGCCATTTGAGAATGATCGATGTGTCGAGGCCGCCCGAATAGGCGAGCACGACTCTTTTGATGTCCTTTATTGCAGCTGCCATGGGGTCCCCGTGATGGAGGAAATACCGCGACTATAGTGGCGAAGCCTGACGGCGCAAGAGGCCATGCCATCTATTCCATCGCACTGGGGTCATCAGACTTTTTTTCATGATTTTTGGACGGATAAGGCACGCATCCGCATGGACGGGGCTCGGTGCGTTTGTCCCGCCTTGCGCCAAGCTTGCTGACGTTTTCGCCAAAGCATCATGGTTAAGTGGCGATTAAGAAATTGGTTTCAGTCTTCCTATCGCATTGGCTCCCGGTCGCGGTTGCGGGCGCTTTGAAAGGATGAAACCCATGAGTTCAAATATTTTCGCGCGTGGCGTTATAGGGGTGGCGGCGATGGCCGGCCTTCTCTCCCTTGCGGAGCGTGCCATCGGCGCCGATTACGACTACGGCGGACAATCGCCAGGTTTCATCCCGGCGCCAATCGATGACAAAGTTGATTTCGCTTCCAATTGGTACGTCCGCGGCGATCTGGCCTATGCGGCGGAACTCTTTCCCAAATTATCGGCCGCTTATACTTCGGACCCGGCGTTGGCACCCGCTTATACGCTCAACCCGTCGCCGTCCGTGCTCAACTCATACAGCGCGGGGGCCGGATTTGGCTACAAGGTCAACAATTGGTTCCGGACCGACCTCGTGCTCGATTATCGCGGCGATGTCCAGGCCGTATCGAGCGGCCCCGGAAAAACCTGTATCACGGGCATGGGGCCTAACCCCGCTACCCCGCCAATACCTCCCATTATTATTACCGCGACCGATAATTGTACCCCTCATTTCAATACGGACATGCATCGCTGGGATCTCCTGGCGAACGGCTATTTCGATATTGGCACCTGGAACGGCTTCACACCCTATATCGGCGCTGGTGCGGGCGTCACCTGGGCGCGAATCAAGCAATCGGTCAATTGGACCATGAGCAACAATCTGCCCTACCAGGTGAATACAGATGGTTTCTATTTCAATTGGGACCGAAGCATTGGCTCTTTTACGTATCAATTTGCCTGGGCTGTGATGGCAGGCCTTTCGATCGCGATGACGGAGCAAGCGCAGCTTGATGTCGGCTACCGCTTTCTTGATCTTGGAAATGTCACCGGCATTTCCGGCGTGACGGGGGCGTCCACGACGCAAAGGGTCTTTGTCAACGAGCTGCGGGCCGGCATCCGCTATATGATCGATTAGCGGCCGCACTGTCCGGTTCGAGATCGAAGAGTTTGGATGGGCCGGAAAGGAGCGGAAATGAAAAAGCCACTCGCCTTTTTCGGGACATGCTCTATGGGGGGGCCTAAATCCGCCTAGGCTTGCAAGCGGGAGCGACCGGCGGCTTGTAAAAATGCGCGGATTGCTTTCAAGTCGCTGCCCGGCTCACCATTGCATGGGGGGCGCGGCTGGGTGCAAGAGGGACCATTCGACATGAGGCGACTGATCATCGAGGAGCCCTATTCCAAGGCGGCCTTGCTGAGCCGGCGCCTTGCGATGTTTGCGATCGCCGTTGCCATTGTGGGCCTACTGGGCGTCGGGCGCGGCATCGATCTGCTCGCGGTGCTCGGCGGATCACTAATTATCGCCGTCGTTGCCATTTTAACCGCGATTTTGGCCTTTGTGGTGATCTGGCGCAGCGGGCGCAAGGGGGCAGGGCAGGCCTTTGCGGGGCTCTTTCTGGCGGCCTTGCTTTTGGCCTATCCGGTTTATCTCGCGCAACAAACCCTGCGGCTGCCGCAGCTTACCGATCTTGCGACGGATCTCGCCGATCCGCCAAGCTTTTCCCTTTCGCGAGCGGCGCTTTCCGCCCGCGGAGGCCGGACACCGCATAGCGTTTCGCTCGTGCGTCGCAAGGCACAGCTCAAGGCCTATCCGCAGATCCAGCCCATTCTTCTTGATCTTGACGCGCCGGAAGCCTTCAACGCTACTCTAAAGGCGGTGACGGCCAATGGCTGGACGATCATCGAACAGAGGCCTCCAGGCGGCCGCTCCGGGCTTGGCCACATTGATGCGGTCGCCACAAGTTTCCTCCTCGGTTTTCCGACCGACATCACCTTTCGGCTGCGGCCGCTCGCCGGCCAGACACGAATCGACATCCGCTCGGTGTCCCGTTCCGGTCCTTACGATTTCGGTGCGAACGCGCGCAATATCGCCGATTTCGAGGCGGCCTTGACCGCTGTCGTCGACAAGAAATAAGCACCGCTTAGGGAGCCGATGGTTTTCCTAAGACGGCTTGGGCGAAACGCATGCCGCGATCATGCGCGATCACCGAATACTCGAACAAACGATGTTCGTTCGAAATCCTCGCGTAAAGACCTGAAGGTGCGGAACCGGTGGACTGACCTCAAGAACAGGGGTAAGTTTTGGCCAATCCAAGGCGCTGCACGGTTTTTGGAAGAGAATGGATCAATTGATGTGTCCCCCATAGGCGGCAAGAGTCCGATCGTCGAACCGTCACCGCAGGGCGACGCTCCAGATCTCACTCAACGCGCTCTGCGGCAGCGCATCCGCCAGCAGGAGATACTGGCTGATTTGGGTGTAAAGGGACTGCAAGGAGCCTCCTTCGACGAAATGCTCGCGGAGACAGCACGATTAACGGCAGAAGGCCTGCGTACCGAGTTCTGCAAGATTCTTGAGCATATTCCATCTGAGAACCGTCTCCTCGTTCGCGCTGGCGTGGGCTGGCAGTCGGGCGTTGTTGGCGTTGCCAGTGTCGGCGCAGATCTGGCTTCGCCTTCAGGATTTGCGCTACGGACCGGCAAGCCGGTCATATCTAACCAACTCGAAAACGAAAAGCGATTCAGAACACCTGAATTGCTTCAGATGCATGGTATCCGACGGGCCATGAATGTCATCTTGCAGGGTGACGGAAAGCCGTTTGGGGTTCTGGAGGTTGACAGCCGGTCCGAAGATGAGTTCGAGGAGCACGACATTGCGTTCCTGCAGGGGGCTGCCAACATTCTCGGCATGGCGATCGAACGCGAGCATCGCGAACGAAGCCTCAAGTCGGCACTGGAGCGCCACCGGTTTCTTCTGAAAGAGATGAATCATCGGGTGAAAAACAGTCTCGCGATCGTCGCGAGCATGCTCCGCCTGCAGGCCAGCGACGTTGGCGATTCGGATCTCACCTCCCATCTCGATGAAGCTTCGCATCGCATCACGGCAGTCGCGAGAGCTCATGACCAGCTCTACCGTGGCTCTGATATATCGCGGCTAGACATTGGAGACTATATTGATGCGATCTGCAAAGACTTGGATGAAAGCGTTTCCCAATGTGAGATTTATACGAATGTTCAGCAGGGAATTGAGATAGAAACCGATCGCGCGATATCAGTAGCCTTGATGGTCAATGAACTCATTACGAATGCTGCCAAATATGCGTATCAAGATCAATCAGGCGGTAAGATTTGGGTCACTGTTGCTTGTATGGGCGACGATGATTTTTCGGTATCCGTACGTGACGAAGGCGCCGGCCTGCCAGCAGACTTTGATCTGCTGAGGCCAAAGGGATTTGGAATGCGAGTCGTGGGCTTTCTCGCGCAACAGTTGAATGGCTCCTTGGCTATTCGCGTTCACAGGCCAGGCACCGAGTTTGTCGCCACTATTCCGCGACGGTTTTCAAGTTAAGCGCCGGGCGAAAAATGCCGCCAAGCGCCACCCCGCCTTCGCTGCTGACGAGCCCGCGCTCGACGAGATTTTCGAGATGGGCGAGGACCGAAAGAGACGCAGCATTGGTGAGCGCTGGGTCGAGGCCCTTGTAGACATTGGCAACGATCGAAGACACCATGCTATCACCTGCCGCGATGCAAAGGAGGATCGCTTTTTCGCGGGCGTGGCGATGCTGGATGAGCGCGCGCACGAACTCCTGCGGCTTGGTGACCGGGCCGCCATGTCCCGGCCAGTAGACTTTGTCTTGCCGGGTCAATAGCTTTGCGAGCGAAGCCATGTAATGGCGCATCGCGCCATCCGGGGGCACGACGACCGAGGTCGACCATGCCATCACATGATCGCCCGAAAACAGCGCGTCTTCCTGCGGCAGGGCGAAGGCCTGATGGTTCCTTGCATGGCCAGGGGTCTCGACGCAGACGAGGGAGAAATTTTTTCCCTCGATCGCCTCGCCGTCGTGCAGGATCGTGTCTGGTGCGTAGTCTAAATCCTGGGCCGCGTCGATTGGATTGGCGGTCGCCTGGCGCCTGACATCATGCGGCGCGCAGCCGATGATCCTCGCCCCCGTCGCGGCTTTCAGTGCCCGCGCGCCTGGGGAATGGTCCTTATGGGTATGGGTGGCTAAAATCGCCGTGATGGTCTCGCCGCGCAAGGCCGTAAGCAAAGCGGGGATATGATCTGACCGCTCGGGGCCCGGATCGATGACCGCCACCTCGCCAGCGCCGACGACATAGGTGCAGGTTCCGGTGAAGGTCATAGGCCCGGTATTGCCGGCGACCATCCGTCGGACAAGCGGCGAAAGGCGAACGAGTTCGCCAGGCGCCCCGGCGAAGGAGCGGTCGTAGGACATTTCGCCTTCTGGCGGCGCCGTGCCGTGGATCATCGCTTCCCCTTGCTTATGCAACCCTGCCCTCCCGGGTGGCAGGGATTCATAATGTAAGATCCGCATGGCGATTGGGCGTTGGGATGAACGGCCGCCGCTGGCGACGAAATGGATCGGGAGAGGAGTGAAATGATCGCTACATAGAAATCGCGGTGAACGATTTCAACCATTCCAAGACATTCCACGAGCCGACGCTTTGGCGGCTCGCCACCGTGGTCCTGGGGCTCATGCATGATTTGGCCGGGAAGGCAAATGATTTTTCTGGATTGGTGATGGAGGTCGCCTGGGCCGGATCTGTTCATATCGCGGTCGCAACGGCCGCGTGCCGAAATCGACGCTTTCCATCGTGCTGGCCTCGCCGCCCAGGGAAGGGAACCTGCGGGGCCTGGCCTCAGCCCTCGCTATCCGCCAACGATGATGCCACGTTCATCCTCGTTCCCGAGGGGAACGCCATCGAGACCATCTGTCATCAGCCTCTGTGCGCCGTGTGTTGGTCGCTGGTTTGACCTGGACTTGAAGATTTTGCCGGTGGCCGCTAAGGACGATGGGGAACCACGAAAGTCGCGCTGGGTTTGCCGAAGCGCGAGGGCAAGCGCGGTTCCAAGCGGGCGTGGCGGAACTGGTAGACGCGCTGGACTCAAAATCCAGTTCTGGTGACAGAGTGCCGGTTCGATTCCGGCCGCCCGCACCAGCTTTTCAATGTTTGAAGCTCCTTTGCCACATGCTGGCCTCCATCAGGGTGCAGAGGAGATGCCGCGTTTTCCGCGGCGGGCGGCCGGGCGAAGCTGGGAAGCGAGAGATGTTGCCGCTCGGGCCGCCGAGCCACCCGTCTCGCATCCATCCAGGGAGCGATCGTCAGCAATAAAATGGCGCTCAAAGCGTGACAATTATATAATTATTGACTATTATTTTTTGTTAATATCATATTATCGCTCTTCACCCAGCGGGTGATAGTCACGATCAAGTCAAGATGATTATATGTCGTCTTGACCACGGCCGCATATGGCTCGTCAAGCAATAACAATAATAAAATACGCTTGATATATGATATATATAATAAAATATTAAAACACACTATCATAGCATTAATCCCTAAAAATTTATCAATATTGAGCTATCCAATTCTTTGGATCGATGAAACATGTCTATAATAGGCCTTCGATAGGGTTGAAATCCAGTTCTGATAGAAAGGGATGGTACAAAATGACCCGTGTTGTAACTGAATTAGCCAATTCAATACGAAACGTCAGTCTTGGATTTGACTTTCAGGCTCTCTTAATCTCTAGATTATTACTCAGATTAGTACATTACAACCATAATAATGTAGTCGTGAGTTAGTAACAATTGGTGAAAGGTTTGTCTAAGATGATACAGTTTTTCTCTCTCTCATCCGGCTTCGGCCGAATGAAAAAAACGACGCCAGTCACGATTATCGTGTTCTCTTGGATAATCCTTGTCTCGCCGCCGCTTTTAACCAACGCATTCGCTGCGACGAGTGCCAGCTTCGTCAGGCTAGACTCCGCGGTAGCAGGCAATTGGGTCGGTAACTACGGGGCAGATGGCTATGACGTCGCCCAAGACAGCTACGCCCTTATCCCGAGCTATGCAAAAGTCACTTTCAACAATAAAATCAACTGGTTATGGGCGGATAACCTCGGTGGCTGGATTGGGGTGCAGCAGCCCGAAAATCCCAGCGTCCGGATTGCCGGACAATGGTGTAATCCTGTCAATTTTACCATCGATGTTAACCTGACCGACGGCAACACCCACCAAATGGCTCTCTACGCCCTTGATTGGGACGCAAGCAATCGTGCCCAGACCGTCAATGTGCTTAACGCATCGACAGGTGCGGTATTGGACAGCCGGTCTCTCCCAGCGGGAAGCTTCGTCAACGGCACATATCTGGTTTGGAATGTAACAGGACATGTCACCTTTCAGGTCGTCAATACGGGGGGCAGATCCAATGCCACGATCAGCGGCGTGTTCTTTGGTGGGGCAGCCGCGACAAGCAGTCCGACTCCCGCTGTGGCCGCCAATACGTTCCTCAGTTCCTTGGGCATCAATACACACATAGAACAAGGTTGGGGGGGAGAGGCCCCCGATGAGCCCTTGTTCAAGTACACGGGCATCCGCAATGCGCGTGACGGATGGGATCCGTCGGTTACGTCGATGTATTTGACACTTCATAACAATACCGGGGTTCAAATGAACCTAATCGGTACCGACAAGCCCAGTGTTGCGAGCTTTATCAGCGGCGCACAAACTTTGGCAAGTGCCGGGGCTTTGGTGTCGATAGAAGGCCCGAATGAACCCAATAATTGGCCGATAACCTATAATGGCCAGGTCGGCGGCGGTGGTGGAACATGGGTTCCGGTCGCGCAATTTCAGAACGCTCTGTACACCCAGGCCAAAGCCAACCCCGTCCTAGCGAATTACCCCGTGTTTTCGGTGTCGGAAGGTGGTGCCGAGGTCAACAATGTCGGCCTGCAATTTCTGACCATTCCCGTCGGCGCGGGAACCGTCATGCCATCAGGCACGCAATATGCCGATTATGGGAATTTGCACAATTATCTGGATGGGAGTGTCTTGCAAGACAACCAGGCATGGGATGCAGCAGATCGCATTTTGCGGAGCCACAATGCCACCATGTTTGGCGAATACGGCGTAACATGGGCTCATAATTACACAGGATATTCAACCCCTCAACTCCAAACTCTTCCGGTGGTGACGACGGAAACGGGCTGGGGCACGGTGGGTCCTGGCGCGCTGACCGAGGCTCAGCAGGGCAAGGTCCTATTGAACGTATACCTGGCCCAGTTCAAGCGCGGGTTTCGTTATACGTATATTTACGAGTTTGTGGATGGCCAAGGGGGCGACTCGACGGGCGAGGGCATCTTTCACGCCAATTATACACCAAAGGCCTCCGCGACATTCATCCATAACTTCACAACGATTCTGGCGGATACGAATAGCTTTTCGCCAAGCTCGCTGAACTATGCAATCCCGCTCGAGCCCGCGAGAGTGCATGATCTCCTCTTGCAAAAGAGTAATGGCACTTACTATCTCATCGTATGGGATGAGAGAGCGAATGGTGTCGTGGACAATGTGACCGTGAAACTTGCCGTAGCCCATTCTTCGGTTAAGGTTTATGATCCGACAACTGGGACCGGGGTTACAAAGACGCTGAGCAATGTCAGCTCTATCCCGCTGACGTTGAGCGACCATCCGCTCATTTTGGCGATTTCCCCGCAATAACCGGGCTCATAACGAGCTCCTCCTTCATGCCGCCATGACGGCATGAAGGGTTTATCAAGTGGTGCCGCAAAAGCGTATAAAACTACCGTTGGCCTGAGGGAATCGGGTTTACAGCTATAATGGCGAGGGCCAAAGCTTCCTTTAGGATAAGCTTGCAGCGGCCAACGGATTGATATCGTCAGGCGGCCATGGGCACGAGCGGCCTGATTTTGTTGGCGAAAAGCTCAAGATCCGCGCGACGCTTCGCAAAGCTCGGACTGATAGGTTTCAGGATCAGGCTGCGGGGCGCCAGCGCGTCTTGAAGCTTCAAGATTTTGTCGCGGATCTCCAAGACGGTGCCAATGAGCGAGTCCTCGATCACGCGTTCGAGATTGAACCAAGACGTCCAATCCGGCTGCAGGTGAGGCGTCGTGGTCTGCATGCGTTCGATAAAGGGCCGCAGAAATTCCCCAGCCTCCGTGACCGCCTGTTCATGCGTCGAAGCCACATGGAAAAATCGAATGAGCACAAGCCTTGGTTTGCCCTGGGACGTGCTCTCACGGTAAAGCCGCAGGTTTTGGCGCAGGCTTTCGAGCGGAAAGGGGGGACCGCCCATAATGCCATAATCATTGGCCGCCGCCAGCGTGACGGCGTCGGCGTTCGATGTGGCAATGAAAGTGGGAACCGGCGCTTGCAACGGTTTTGGCGTGAGGCTCACGCCGTCCGCCTTGAAGAATGTGCCCTCGAATTGCACGCTCTCTTCCGTGAGGAGCTTTTGAATGAGGCACAGAGCTTCCATCGATTTCACCCGGCTTTCATCCGGGTTCACGTAAAAATGTTTATTTTGGATCGGGAAAGGGCCGCCCTTCGCGACGCCGAAATCAAATCGTCCCCGCGACAGAATGTCGAGCGTCGCCACATCCTCGGCAACATGGATCGGATTGCGAAGAGGCAACAGAACGGCCGCCGAGCCAAGCCTGATCCGCGAGGTTCGCCCCGCGAGATAGGTGAGAACTGAAAGGCAAGACGGACTTGCCGCATTGGGATTGAAATGATGCTCGGCGACCCAGGCTTCATCATATCCAAGGGTCTCGATCAGCTCCACGAGTTCGGTTTGCTGCGCATAGGCCAAAGCATAGTCGCATTGCGGGTTTTCATAAGTGCAGAAAAGCCCTATCCTCATTTTTGCCTCCTTGGCAATTTGGTGAGATGTTGGTTTGCGGATTCATGATTTGAGCCCGAGCAAACTGGCGGAGACGAGGTTGGGGTTTGCCAAGGTGCGTGGACTCCTTCTATAGGAAGGTTCTGAGATAAGCCCATCGCGTGCGTCACCTCCCCTTATCTGCTTTGGCAACATCACGGCGATGGAGCCGGCGATAGGCCGTCCCAATCGAGCCTTGATGCTGGCGGGCGCCCATCGCTCCGGAACAGTAATGGCCCGGCCAGGAGCATATGCGCCGGCGCTTGTCCGGCTGATCACCTTAATAGGAGCGCCGATAATAGGAGCGCCGATCCGGTTTTTGGATGACAAACTCTCGCATTTTTCTTATATAAACACATTACATAGTGTGAGAGAAGGGATGAGGCCGTGACGGAGGGGCAGAATGCCGAGATGGAAGAGGCGATCAGGATCTGCGTGGGTGTATTTTACGGCAAGGCGCGCCAGGACCCCTTGATCGGTCCGATCTTCAACAAAAGGGTCGCGGATTGGGATGTGCATTTGCAGGTCATCGCCAATTTTTGGTCGAAGGTCTTGCTCAAGACCGACCGCTACAATGGCTCGCCCTTCCCCCTCCACAGGAACCTTCCGGTTGAACTCGAGCATTTCGACCGGTGGCTAGCCCTCTTCGAGGAAACCGTTAAAGCCACATTACCGGGGGAATATGCGGCGAAGGCGCTGGCCAAGGCGCGGCATATGGGCGAAAGTTTCAAGGCTGGCATCTTTCCGTTCACAGATCAGAACGGCAGTCCCGCACGGCATCCGGGATGAAGTGGCATGACAAGTCGAGCCTGTATAGAGAGCACGCCAGATTGGTCTCCTGAAGGGAGACGATTCTTTCGAAAAGGCAAAGTCGTGCGTCTTGCACGGCGTTAGAGCGAGATCGGCTTGTCCAAGTGAGTTTCCATTCGCTCCATGGTAGCCAACTCTCTCAACCGGCCATCGCTTTGATTACGTCGAATGTTTCCGCCATTTCCTCAAGGCTGACTTCGGTAATCAAGGCCGGCGCGAACACATCAACCCCTGCCATCCAAGCCGCCTCGCAAGTCTCATCGCAAAGGGCGATCTGGAGAGCTTGATTGAGTTCATAGTTCCCCCAAGCAAGGCCCGCATCCCGCAGTGCGGATTGCAGCGCGTTTTGCACGAGGCTCCGTATGTTCAGGTGCAAGGCGGAGATCGGAACCTCGGATGGGCCTCCTCTTAGGGCATCGCGACATGCCTCCTCGTCATATGAG
>DATJLX010000073.1:0-20391 GCA_035509135.1 Methylocella sp. | reverse complement strand
TAGCTGCCCCTTTGGAAGCCATGCTCTCAAAGAGTCTCAGCGGAACAGGCCGCCTTAGGGAGGTCTGCTGCTGCGGCGCTTGCCGGGCGCGGGTGCCGGGTTCATCCGTGAGTATAGGCCACGCGGCAAACCAGCCAGTTTTTCCTGCCGCGAAGCGGATGGGGGCGGATTGGCGGAAGAAACCCCAAAGTCCCGTTTAATTCTTGCCTCACCGCGTGATACACTCTCCAAATGAGCAGCGGCATCGCGACTGGGGCCGAGGGAGAGATGGAACGTGCGCCTGACCGGCGTGCGGCCCAAATTGTGCGAGCCATGGGCGGGCGCTCGATCGTCCTCATCGGACTCATGGGATCGGGGAAGACCTCCACCGGGCGGCGGCTCGCTCAGCAGCTTGGTCTCGAATTCGTCGATGCCGATGCCGAGATCGAAGCCGCGGCAGGCATGTCAATCACCGAAATTTTCGCGCGGCATGGAGAAGCCTATTTCCGCGACGGGGAACGCCGCGTCATGGCGCGGCTCTTGAACGAGGGTCCGCGGGTGCTCGCAACGGGCGGCGGCGCCTTCATGAACGAGGTGACAAGGACACGGATCGCCGCGTCAGGAATATCGATTTGGCTGAAAGCCGATCTCGATGTGCTTTGGCGCCGTGTGCGCAAGCGTTCCCACCGTCCGCTTCTGCATGGCGGCGATCCCGAGCAGACCCTCCGCGCCCTTCTGGAACAGCGCTATCCCGTCTACGCCAGAGCCGATATCACGGTCATTTCACGGGATGGACCGCAGGAGCTCGCGGTCGAGGAAGCCATCGAGGGCCTTGAGTTTTTTTTGCGGTTCTCGCCCGATCCACCACCGCCCGCAAGCGCAAGGGACATCGCGGTTTTCCCGAGGCAACCCGCCAGCAAGCAAGCCTTTGCGAGCCAGGCCCGTGTCAAAGTGGAACTTGGAGCGCGAAGCTATGCGATCTTGATCGGGGCGGGGCTGATAGGCGAAGCGGCCCATCATATTCGCCGCCTCGCCCCGCGGGCAGCCTGCGCCATCGTTACCGATGAGAATGTCGCCAAATTGCATTTGCCCGCGCTCGAGCAGGCGCTCGACGCGGCTTTTGTCCGTCACTCGACGGTGATTGTGGCGCCTGGCGAGGGGTCGAAATCCTTTGCCGAATATGCCCGCGTGTGCAATGCCTTGATCGGCGCGAAACTCGAGCGCGGCGACATGATCCTCGCGCTGGGCGGCGGTGTGGTTGGCGATCTTGCCGGTTTCGCGGCGGCGACCATCCGGCGTGGAATGCGCTTCATCCAGCTGCCGACAACGCTTCTGGCCGAGGTCGATTCCTCAGTCGGCGGCAAAACCGGCATCAACTCCCCGCACGGCAAGAATCTGATCGGCGCCTTCCATCAGCCCTCGCTTGTTCTTGCCGATACCCGTGCACTCGACACTTTGCCGCCGCGGGAATTCCGCGCCGGCTATGCCGAGGTTGTCAAATATGGCCTGATCGGAGACGCGGGATTTTTTGCTTGGCTCGAAGCGCATTGGCGCGGGGTTTTCGAAGGCGGCGCCGAGCGCGTCCATGCGATTGCGACAAGCTGCAAGGCGAAGGCGGCGATTGTCGGGCGGGACGAATATGAGGAGGGGGAGCGCGCGCTCCTCAACCTTGGCCACACTTTTGGCCATGCGCTCGAGCGCATCACGCAATATGATGGAGAAAGACTGGTGCATGGCGAAGCCGTCGCGATCGGCATGGCCTGCGCCTTCCGTTTCTCCGTGCGGCGCGGGCTTTGCCCCGCAGAAGACCAGGCAAGGGTCGAAGCGCATCTTTGCGAAGTGGGCCTGCCGGTGCATCTGACAGGCATCAAAGGCTGGAATGCAGGCGCCGAAGAGATCGTTGACGCCATGTATCAGGACAAAAAGGTCAAGCATGGCGCCCTCACCTTTATCCTCGCGCGCGCCATTGGGGATTGCTTCATAGAAAAAACAGTCGAAGCCAGCGAGATCCTTGGCTTCCTTCAAGATGAACTGAGTTTGGGACGGTAAGATCATGCACGGCGAGGGTGCCGAGGTTTCGCTGGCCGATGTTTGGCTCGCGGTTGCAACCATCCTCTTATTCGTAGCCCTCTCGGCTTTCTTCGCGGCTTCGGAGACGGCGCTCACCGCCGCCTCCCGCGCCCGCATGCTTGGCTTGGAGAAAACCGGCGATAGCCGCGCGGCTCTGGTCAACCGGCTGCTGGCAAGCCGTGAACGGCTGATCGGCTCGACGCTTCTTGGAAACACACTCGTCAATATTGGCGCATCAGCTTTCGCGACCAGCCTTCTCGTCGCTCTCGTGGGCGACCGCGGGGCGATCTATGCAACAGGTCTCATGACCGCGATCCTGCTTGTTTTCGCCGAAGTGATGCCGAAAACAGTGGCGATCAATTATCCCGACCGCACGTCGCTTCTGGTCGCCCGGGTGATCTCGTTCTTCGTCACCGTTTCCGGACCTATTCTCATCGGCGTCGAAATATTCGTGCGCAATTTTCTGAAACTCCTTGGTCTTGATACGAGCCGCCGGCATTCGATCGTGTCCGGGCATGAAGAATTGAAAAGCGCGGTCGATCTTCTGCACCGAGAGGGCGGCGTCGCGCGTTCCGACCGCGACATGTTTGGCGGTCTCCTTGAACTGCGCGATCTTGAAGTGTCAGACGTCATGGTTCATCGCACCAAAATGCTTGCCCTCAACGCCGATCTGCCGCCACAGGATTTGATTCGCGAGGTGGCCACCGCGCCTTATTCGCGTCTGCCGCTCTGGCGGGGCGAGCCGGAAAATATCGTCGGCGTGCTGCATGCGCGGGATCTTTTGCGCGCCCTCGATGCGGCCGGCGGCGATGCCAGCCATTTCAAGGTCGAAAGCCTCGCGCTCGAACCCTGGTTCGTGCCGGATACGACAAAGGTGCAAGATCAGCTCCAGGCGTTCTTGAAGCGCAAAACCCATTTTGCCCTCGTGGTCGACGAATATGGGGTTGTCATGGGGCTCGTCACGCTCGAGGATATTATCGAGGAGATTGTCGGTGATATCGCCGACGAGCACGACGTCATCGTGCAAGGCGTTCGCATGCTGGCCGACGGTTCCGCGATCGTCGACGGCTCGGTGCCCATTCGTGATCTCAACCGGGCGATGGCCTGGGATCTGCCGGACGAGGAGGCCACCACCGTCGCCGGCCTCGTCATCCATGAGGCGCGCGCCATTCCCGAGTCGGGTCAGGTGTTCACCTTTCACAATTTCCGCTTCGAGGTGCTGCGCAAGACACGCAACCGGATCACTTCGCTGAAGATCATGCCGGTCGAGCCGCTGACCGGCGCGGCAAACGGCTAGCGTTTGCCCCATGGGGGGATGGCGCGGGATCCTTTGGTTAGGAATCTATACGGATGCGCTCTTGCCATACCCCGCATTTTCCATGGCTTGATGAACCTTTTGCTGAAAGACTTCGTCCTCGCCATTGACCAATAGCCCGGCATGGGCGGCGATCGCCTTGCACAAAGCTTCAACCCAGGGCGCATCCGCCTTGGTGAAGTCACTCAGCACATAATTGTGGACCAGAGCCTTATCGCCCGGATGACCGATGCCGATCCGCACCCGGCGGTAATCATTGCCGAGGTGTTCGCTCAAGGATTTGAGGCCATTATGGCCGGCATTGCCGCCGCCTGTCTTGACCCTCACCTTGCCGGGCGGAAGATCGAGTTCGTCGTGAAAGACGACGATGTGGGAAGGATCGATCTTGTAATAGCGCGCCGCTTCGCCGGCGGAGCGGCCGGATTCATTCATATAGGTTTGCGGCTTGAGCAGGAAGACCCGCTCGCCGTCGAGCCCGATCTCGCTGGCGAGGCCCTGGAAGCGTGAACGGAAGGCGGGGGCGGCATAGGCGCGGGCGATCGCATCAACGGCCATGAAACCGGCATTGTGGCGATGACCGGCGAAGGCCTTGTCCCTATTGCCGAGGCCGACGAAGAGAAGCATCACGCCTGCTTGGTGATTTTCGAGGCTGGCGCGCGGACCGCCGCGCGCCAGCGCGCCGTGCTATTTCTTGCCCTTCGGGGGCGCCTTGGCGGCGGGCGCGGCGGCGGTGGGGGTCCCGGTTTTCCCAGCCGGGGCGGCGGTCTTGCCGGCCTTGGTCTCGGCTGCCGCGGCGGGCGCCGCGGACGTCGCGGCAGCGGCGGCTGGCTCTTCCACGGCAACGAGCGGCGGCGTGATCGTCGCGATCGTGAAATCGCGCTCGCGCTGGGTCGGCTTGCAGCCTTCCGGTAGGGGAAGGGCGGTGATGTGCACCGAATCATTGATTTGCAAGGAGGCGAGATCGGCGATGACCGCCTCGGGAATGGCATCGGCCGGAACCCGCATCTCGATCGCATGACGCACGATGTTTAAGCTGCCGCCCCGCTTGATGCCAGGACAGATATCTTGATTGAGGAAATGCACCGGCACCTGGACACGCAGGCTCGCCCCAGGCTTCAGGCGCAGGAAATCGACATGCAGCGGCTGATCCTTGATGGGATCGAGCTGGTAATCGCGCGGAATGACGCGTTGCTTCACGCCGCCCACGTCCAGCTCGAAGATTGTCGTCAGGAAATGCCCTGCGTAGATCAATTTATTGAGGTCGCGGTAATCGAGCGCGATCGGCTCGGCGGCGTCGCCGCCTCCATAGATCACGCCTGGGATACGGCCTTCACGGCGTACGCTGCGGGCGGCCCCCTTGCCTGTCCCCTCACGCGCCGTGGCCGTGAGAGTTCTCATCCCGGCCATTTGGATGTCCTTAAGATTTCGATTGAAAGATGCGGCGCCCGTGCCTCCAGGGGTGCCGGAAGGGACGCCAAGCGGCTTATAGCGGCGGCGGCCCGTCTATGCAATGTTTATGGTTGTGCCTTTTATGCGGGGGCGGCAACCTCTGCTATGAGCTTGCTCGAATTGATTTAGCCCGGCATGGGGCCGTCTTGCGGCCAAGGGAGCAAGCAATTTCGAAAGTTGGCTACGTCCTCTTCCTTCCCCTGTATATGCGCCGGCTCGTCCGGCGCAACGAAGTGGGGTTCATTGGTCTTGCGGCTGCCGCCGGTGCCCTTGCGGGTCTCGGCGTGGCCGCGCTCCTCGGTTGCACGGAATTGCTGCACGGCTGGCTTTTCGGGCATCGCCAATTGAGCAGTCTCGTTGCTCTCGATTCCCAAATCCAGGCCCTTGTGCCCCTGGCGGGCGGTCTCCTTCTCGGCCTTTCCGGGATTTATGTCCGGAAGTGGATGCCGCGGCGTCCGGTCGATCCCATCGAGGCCAATGCGCTGCAAGGCGGACGGATGTCCCTCAAGGATAGCGCGCTGATCGCGGCGCAAACGGTGATTTCGAACGGTTTTGGCGCATCGGTCGGGCTCGAGGCCGCCTATACGCAATGGGGTTCGGGGCTTGCCTCCGGGCTCGGCGCGGCATTCCGGCTGCGGCGCGGCGACATGCGCACGCTTGTTGCTTGTGGTTCGGCGGGAGCGATTGGCGCGGCCTTCGGCGCCCCGCTGACCGGCGCGTTCTATGCGTTCGAACTCATCCTGGGGACCTATACACCATTCGTTCTTGCCCCCGTCGGCGCGGCGGCGGTCTGCGGGGTTCTCGTTTCGGAGGCATTTGGCGCAAGCGGCGAATTCATGAAGCAAATGACGCTGAATTCGGCGCTTTCCACAACCGATATGGGCCTTTTGCTGCTGCTCGGTATCATTTGCGCCCTGTTTGGAATCCAAATGATGCGGGCCGTAAGCTCGGTCGAGAAGTTCTGCGAACGCATGGCGCTGCCGCGCGCGCTGCAACCGGCATTGGGCGGTTTGATTGTTGGGGTTCTCGCGCTGGTGACGCCCCAGGTGCTCTCCTCCGGCCACACCGGCCTGTTCGAGCTTTTTGGGCCGGGCGCCGGTCCCTCGGATGTGGTTCTGATCACTCTTTTCTTGAAGGCAGCCGCGTCGGTGGTTTCGCTTGGCACTGGCTTTCGCGGCGGTCTTTTCTTTGCGTCCCTGTTCCTTGGCGGCATGATCGGCCGGGTGTTTTTCTTCGGGGTTGGGTATTTCGATCCTTCTCTAGCACCGGACGTTTTCGTCTGCACCCTCATCGGGATGGCGGCACTCGCCGTGGCGATCATCGGGACGCCAATGGCGATGAGCTTTCTCGCGTTGGAGACGACCGGCGACTTTCCGCTCGGCCTCGTGATGCTGGCGGTCGCGAGCATTGTGTCGATTATCGTGCGGCGGAGGTTTGGATATTCCTTCGCGACGTGGCGATTGCATCTGCGCGGTGAATCTATCCGTAGCGCCCAGGACGTCGGCTGGATGCGGGATCTCACGGCCGGCCGTCTCATGCGAACCGACGTGCCGAAGGTGCGGCTCGATAGGACGATCGCCCAATTCATGGTGGAGTTTCCGGCGCAGTCCACCAGCCAATGGGTCGTGGTGATCGGCCCCACGGGCGGCTATGAGGGGATCGTCTTCGTTCCCGATGTGCACCTTGCCGGTGTGCATGGCGATGCCGGCTCGGGGGGGCTCGACGAGCTCATACGTTCACGCGATATTTTCCTGCTGCCCCACATGAACGTCAAACTTGCCGTGCAATATTTCGAGCAAAGCGAAAATGAGGCGCTGGCGGTCGTCGACAACGAGAAGGATCGCCATGTCATCGGGCTTTTGACCGAGGCGCATGTTTTGCGTCGCTACAGCGACGAACTCGATAAGGCGCGCCTTGAGCTCTCGGGCGAAAGCTGGATTGGCGATCGCTGAGAGTCTGAGTTGGCATTTGGACCCTGGGTTTAAAGATCCTGTCCCTCGACTTCGAGCGTGAGTTTTTCGACGAGTTTTTGAATATCCGGCTCAAGCGGATAAATAACGAGCGCCTTTTTGAAAATCTCCAGAGCGCTTTTGTCGAGACCGGCGCCTTGCAAAATGATGCCCATGCCGGCGAGCGCGCCAAAATGGCGGGGTTCCAGTTTCATGACCCGGCCGATGTCGGCCATCGCGCCATCCATGTCGCCGGTGAGAAAGCGGGTTGTTGCGCGCTGATTCCAGGCTTCTGCCCAATCCGGCTCCAGCGCGACGAGCTTGTCGTAGAGCCTTAGCGCCAGATCATAGTTGCCCGCCTGGACTTGCGTCGTGGCCCGCGACATGAGGAGATTTGCGGTGTCGGAATGCGATTTCAGCCAGAGCCGCTCGATGGTTTCTGCAACGCGTTGCGCATCTTCGGTGTTGCTGGCTTGCCGCAGGCGCTCGAAGAGGGCATCGAGGATTTTTTTGCGCGCGGCCTCGGGTGCTGGCTTCGGTGCCAAGGCTTTCTTGAGTTGCTCGGCCTTGGCATCGCGGGATTTTTGGGCGGCGCTGCTATCGACGGGCGCCTTCACGCCAGGTGGTTTTGGCCGCAGATCGGGGTCGGCGCGATGGTCACCCTGTGCTCCCAAGAGCCGATCAAAATCGAATTGGGAAAAGGGGTTTGACGGCGACGGGACAGGCAGATCATCGCCGCCCTGTTCGTCCGTCAGGCCGCCACCGGGAGAATTTGAGCCTTCTGCGGGCGCCTGAGCCAGAGCGTGACCGCCGGACAGAATCGCGGCAGCCAAGCTTAACGCGCGAAAAAAACATCCTTGCATCAGCTCAAGCCGGGAAAGATTTGGCGCACACGCCCGCCGCCCGCTTCAACCCTGCCTGGCCTTGTAGCGCTTTTGCGTCTTATTGATGATATACACCCGGCCCTTGCGGCGCACCAGCTGGTTGGCGCGGTGACGCGTGCGCAAGGATTTCAATGAGTTGCGGACTTTCATTGGATAAATCCCAAAAAACAACCGGCGATCGAGCCGGTTGGAAACGAAGTGTCGAGCTATGCCCTATTCACGGCTTGCGATCAACCTTAAAACGCCCGGGCGGATGCCGTCCCTCGGCTGCCATTCTTCGGCCAGACTTCCGCGCTCATAAAGCCTGCCGGTTCGTCGCGGGCGCCGTTTGAAGGGCACTGCATGCACAGGCGTTACTGGTTGAGGTTTGTCCTGACCGCGGTTTTCATGGCCGCGCTCACGGAAATTGCGGCGGCGCACCCGCATGTCTGGGTCACCGCGCGGGCACAGGTGATTTTCGACGCAAAGGGCGAGATCGAGGCGATCCGCAACACCTGGACATTCGATGAGATGTATTCAGCCTTCGTGACGGAAGGGCAAGGGAAGGAGGGCCAGTTGTTGACCAAGGAAGACTTGGCGCCGCTCGCCAAGACCAACGTCGAATCCATGGCGGAATTCGACTTTTTCACCTACGCCAAGGCGGCCAACCAAAAGGTCGAGTTTGGCGAGCCCATCGATTATTCGCTGGAGGAGCGGCCGGATAAGCTCGTCGTTCTTCGCTTCACGCTTCCGTTGAAGACCCCGGCGAGCGCAAGCCGGGCCTTTTCCTTCCAAGTCTATGATCCAACCTATTTCGTGGCTTTCGAGATGGATAAGGACAATCCCGTCAGCATGGCGGGGGCGCCGCAGGGATGTTCCATCAATGTGCTCGGCTCGAATCCCTTGGCGGCGGCGGACACCAAGAAACTGACGGAATCCTTTTTCAGCGGTCTGTCGCCCGGCTATGATTTTGGGGTCAAGCTCGCGAGCCGGATTATTGTCGCTTGTCCGTGAGGCCGGATTGAATTCGTTCCTGGTTTCTTTCGCGAAGAGGGCGCCACGGGGCGGGATTGCCCTCGCAAGGGGGCGCTTTGTGCTGCCGCTCATGGTGCTTGGCGTGGCCGTTTTGCTGCCCTCCCTCTGCCTCGGGCAGGGCATGCATCATCCCTTTGCGGTTGGCGCCAATGAGGGCGCGGTCACCAGCACAAATGCGGTGAGCGGCTGGATCCTGGCCCAGGAATCGGGATTTTACCGCTTGCTCAGCGGTGCGATCCGGGCGACCAAGCAGAGCGGCGCGGCCGCCTGGGGGCTCGTGGTCCTAAGTCTCGGCTACGGGATTTTCCACGCCGCGGGTCCCGGCCACGGAAAGGCGGTGATTGCGTCCTACATGCTGGCCAATGAGCGTGCCTTGCGGCGGGGGATCGCGATCGCTTTTGGCGCGGCGCTCCTGCAAGGCTGTTGCGCGATTGCGATCGTTGGCGTGAGCGCCCTCGTCTTCAGAGCGACAGCAACACATATGACGGCGGCGGCAAACGTGGTCGAGATCGTGAGCTATGCCGGAATAGTCGTTCTCGGCGCGGCTCTCGTTTATGGAAAAGGCGCGGCGCTCCTTGCCGCGTGGCGAGATGCGGCTTCCCCTCTCGCGGCCTATGCGGCGGGCGGTGCGCCAAGTGCCTTTCTGGCGGATGATTGCGCCGCCGATCATGCCCATGGCCCCGGCTGCGGACATTTCCATGCCCCCGATCCACGCACGCTGGCTATTGGATTTTCCTGGAAGAGCGCCTTGTTGACGATGATCGCCGCCGGGGCCCGCCCCTGTTCGGGCGCCATATTGGTGCTTGTCTTCGCCTTGGCGCAGGGAATTTTCGGAGCCGGAATTTTTGCCGTTGTGGCCATGTCGCTCGGCACCGCGATCACGACTGCCGCGCTTGCCAGCACTGCGGTTTTCGCCAAGAGCGTTGCGGTCCGCTATTCCAAAGCCAGTTCCCGGCAGGCCTTGATGGCGGGACGCCTATTCGAGCTTGCTGCCGCCATGGCGGTCTTGGGTTTGGGGCTGGTTTTGCTGTTGGCGGTGCTCGCGGGGGGCGGCGGCGCCAACTGAGTCAGGCGGCCTCCCGCAGGCGCTTCGACACCAGCTCCCGAAGCGCGCGCAAATCCCGGGCGAAAACCCGGATTCCCTCGGCGAGCTTCTCGGTCGCCATGGCATCCTCGTTCAACATGAGCCGGAAGGTCTTTTCATCAAGGGCGAACTTTGCTGGCGCCTGCGCGGTTGCCTTGGGGCCGAGCCGGCGTGGGAGAGCCCCCTTGTCGTTGGCAAGCTCTTCGAGCAATTGCGGCGAAATCGTCAGCCGGTCGCAACCGGCCAGGGCTTCGATCTCCCCCTTGTTGCGGAAAGACGCCCCCATGATGACGGTCTCGAACTTGTGCGCCTTGTAGTAATCATAGATTTGCCGCACGGAGAGGACACCGGGATCGGTTTCCGCCGTGTAGCTTTTGCCTTCGGCCTTGCTGTACCAATCGAGAATCCGCCCGACGAAAGGCGAGATGAGAAAGGCTCCGGCATCGGCACAGGCGGCGGCCTGGGTCAACGAGAAGACCAGCGTCATGTTGCAGTCGATTCCCTCGCGCTGCAAAATCTCGGCGGCCCGGATGCCTTCCCAGGTCGCGGCGATTTTAATCAGGATGCGCTTGTGGTTTAGCCCCAGTTTTTCGTAGCTGGTGATGATCTGGCCCGCTTTAGCGACCGTTCCCTTGACGTCGAAGGACAGATCCGCATCGACTTCCGTCGATACGCGGCCAGGCACGATCTTGGCCAGTTCGAAACCGAATTTCAGGGCCAGCTGATCGGTGATCTGGCTGGTCAGATGGTTGTGGCTGCGGCCCCAAAGAATGGTTTCGTCCAAGAGATGCGCATAATTGGGCATGCGCGCGGCCTTGAGGATCAACGACGGGTTCGTTGTCGCATCGACAGCCCCGAAACGGCGGATCGCATCCATGTCGCCCGTATCGGCGACAACGACTGTCATGGCTTTCAACTGATCGAGTTTGGAGGGCATTGACCTTACCGTTCGAAAGGATTGAGGGCTGAAGTCAACCTATATGTAAGTCAACCTATATTTGGAGGAGTTGTTGTTTTTGAAAAGCCGATGGCCGGGACAGGCGAGGAATTATTTGGCTTCGCCGCCGCCCAAGGCCGCATTGACGTCGCGGCCAGGCAGCCCTAGCGGAGCAAACGCAACAGCGCGCTGCCCGCCGTCGAATGGAGTTCCTTGTCGTCAAGCGTTCCATCCTGATCGGCATCGGCCGCTTTGAAGAGCTTCTCGACGAGGGTGAGATATTCGTCCTTCGTCAAAGTGGCATCCTTGTCGATATCCGCCTCGCTGAATTCCTCATCACTCAAGTGTCCGCCAGCTTCCTGGCGGTCAAGCGCGGTTTCGTGATCCTTCTCGAGCTTGTCGAACACGGAACTCGCGGCGGTCTTGACCTCGGCAAGATCGAGGGTGCCGTCATAGTCCATGTCGAAAGCCGCAAGCGGTGAGGATGCCGCCAGTGATAACGAACCGCTCCACGCTATGGGCAGCAGGCTCAAGGAAAGGCTGACATACACGGAACCGGGAAAGGACCGGCGGCCAGTCATGCAATGTCTCCATTCCAGAGGGGAAGGCGCCGCACATGCTTCGCCAGGAAGACAAACCAATTATCCGGCCTTTTGCCCAAAAAGTAAACGTCCCGGCGGTTCGCGATCCGAAAATAGGCAGATCCGAAAATAGGCCTGGGTGCGCGGATTTCCCTTCGATGGCCGCAAATAGGAGGGGAAAGGGATTTCAGCTCAAGCTCTAGCTCTGCTTCTCTCCGCGCCGCCAGCGCCGCGTCAAAAGATGGTCGAGGGAAAAGATACCGGGGCCACGGGCGAGGACAACGAGAAAACAGGTGGCCCAGACGCCCTGCTCAGGCCAGGCATCGGGGTAGACGAAAATCTCGATAACGGCGGTCATCCCAAGGAGGGCGAGCGCCGCCAGGCGGCTGGCGAGGCCAATGATCAGCAGCACCGGAAAGAAATGCTCGCTGAAAGCGGCAATTTTCGCGGCGAGTTCGGGATCGATGAAGGGCAGCCTGTATTCGTCGCGAAACAGGTCCACGGCACTGTCCGACAAATGCCAGCCTTGGACCTTGGTCTGCCCCGACCGCCAGAACACGGCGGCTGGAAAAATCCGCGCCGCGAGCGAGATCAGGGATTGCGGAATCCGATCCAAAATCGCGGCAGCGCCGAGCAACATGCCGGCAAACCCCGTTGGATTGTGGGCAGGGGATTGTGGAATGCGGGTCATGGCTTTGGTCCCTCGAAAGGTTCGTTTGTCATTGCAACGGCAAGCCCCGCGAAAAGAGCGGCGAGATTGGCGGCGGCATCGAAATTCGCGGCCACCTCAAGCGCCGAGGCGGCCGCCGTGCCAAGCGGATGGCCAGCCGCGAGGCTTTGCAAGAAAGCCCTGGCGCCGGGCGGCAGGCGGCGCACCTCGACGTCGAGACCCGGACGTGACACAAGCGCATCCTCGCCGTGCCAATCGTCGATTGGCGCGAGCGCGATGTCGCCGGAATTCATCGCCCAGATCGTGACAATCGGATAGTCCGACGCCACGATTTCGAGCGAGGGGTGCAAACGAAAATGCTGCTTCGCCAGGGCCTCCGGCGGGATGCCTTGGAGCGTGGCGGGGGCCAGAGGCGTCGCGTCGGCGGCGTGATAGGCCCGCGTGCGTGCCGCTTCCAGCCGCGCCACATCTCCAAGGTAAGGAACGTCTCGCGCCGGCTCGAATTTAGCGAGGAACGCGGGAAAATCGTCGCCATAAAACATCATGAGGGGCGAGCGCGGCGGCTGCGCGGCGGCGAAGAGTTTCGCCATGGCTTTGAAGACATCCTCGCCGACAATCTTTTGGGTTGCCGGAAAGCGCGCTTCCAGCGCACTGATGAGGCCAACCATGACATTGTTGCGATAGACCCCGAAACGTTTTCGCGGTGCGGTTGAATTGTAGGCGATGACATCGCGAGGAAGGGAAGCGCCGGGGTCGCGCAGCGCCGCCGCGAAAGCTTCTTGCGCGAAAGCCTCTTGGCAGAAGACCGTCATAACAGCGCGGGCCTCCCTCAAGCAGCGAATGGCGCGGCGCGGCGGGACCTGGCCTGGTCGAGACGGCTCTGCGCCGCAAGCGCCTCGGCGCGGAGCACCGGCCACTCCGGCACATCATTGTCCCATTCGATCAAGGTCGGCAGAGGCCCGGCGCGGGCGATCACGCTTTCATATAAAGCAAAGACATCCGCGATGATGGGCGATCCATGCGCATCAATAAAGAGGGCCGATTCTTGATCATCGGTGGTCTCGAAATGACCGGCAAGATGAATTTCGCCGGCCCAATCGAGAGGAAAGGCGTCAAGATAGGCGCTTGCATCGAAATCATGATTGCGTGCCGAAACATACACATTGTTGACGTCGAGCAGAAGGCCGCAGCCGGTCGCCCGCGCGATCTCTTGCAGAAATGCCATCTCCGCCATCTCGGATTGCGCGAAGCGCACATAGGTTGCGGGATTTTCGAGCAGAAGACGGCGGCCGAGGGTTGACTGCACTTCGTCGACATGGTCGATCACGGTGCGCAAAGTGGCCTCTGTGTAGGGCAGGGGCAGGAGATCGTTGAAGAAGAATCCGCCATGCGAGGACCACGCCAGATGCTCGGAAAAACTTTCTGGCTGATAGATGTCGCAAAGCCTCTTCAGCCGGGCAAGGTGGTCGCGATCGAGCGGATCCTTGGAGCCGATATTCAGGCCGACGCCATGCAGGGAAAGCGCGTAGTGTTCCCGCAGAAATCGTAATTGGGCATGCGGCATGCCCCCGGCGCCCATATAATTTTCGGCATGAACCTCAAAAAAGCCTACCGGTTGCCGGCCCGCGGCTATGGCCTCGAAATGTTCTGGTTTGAACCCGGCGCCGGCGCTCAGAGGAAGTTGCGAAACGCTCATGGCTTTCTCCTGAACCTTACCCTTGGTGCTCGCCGCGGGGCAAAAGGGGGACTCGCGAATGCCGCGCGCCCCCGCCGCGATTTACGACTTGGTGGGTGTCAACGAACCCATGCCGTTCGGGGTCTTCATGGTTGTGCACGTCCCCTTGGGGACGTATTTCCAAGCTGTGCCTTCATAATCGGCTTTCGATTGTCCAGCGCAGCTGTTGACGCCTTTCGACGCGCAATCATTCTGCCCCTTGAGCGCGACGCCATAGCATTTCTCTTTCCCTGGCTTTGGACCGCCCATCTCCTCGGCGGAAACGGGCACCGCGAGCAGCGCGAGCGCGGCGGCAAGCGTGGCGGCGGTGATGTCGGTTTTGCTGATCATGAGTGGCTCCCTTTCAAATGAGACCGATTACAGGCGAGGAAAATACATTGGCGTTTCTCCCGCCGGTCAAAGCGGCTCGCCGCTTCTACACGTTTTATTACGGTTCCGCGAGCGCCGACGTTACGCCTTCCTGCCAATGTCGTGATGACTAAAATGTGACCAGCATGAAGCCAACACTCACCAGAAGCCGCGAAAGCCGCATTGATCCTTCATGAATCAGAGGGTTTTCGCCGGGATGGCGCAGAAAGGGGCGCGCGGATGCCGCGCGCCCACGCGTGCTGTTCCGGCAATTAGGATTTGGCGGGCTTCAACGAACCCATGCCGTTCGGGGTCTTTATGGTTTCGCAGGTCCCGGTGGGAACGAATTTCCAGCGGCTGGCGTCGTAGTCGACCTTCGATGTTCCCGCACAGCTCGTCCCCGCCCCCGCCGCGCAATCATTTTGCCCCTTGAGCGCGATGCCGTAGCATTTTTCCTTCCCGGGCTCCTGCATGTTTTGGGCCGATGCGGGTCCCGCGAGAAGAGCGAGCGCGGCGGCAAGCGTGGCGGCGGTGATCTCGGTTTTGCTGATCATGTTTGGTTCCCTTATCCTTCTTCGATACCGGGGCGAGAACGGGCGTAAGGCAGCCCGCGCATATTCCCCGTGACCAAAACGTGATAGCGAGGTTAAACACGACAGGTAACATGCGGGCCGCTTGGTCCGAATCCAAAGATGGAACTTTTGTGTCCGGCGGTGAGCAAGAAAAGCAATGGGCGCTTTTGATGCGCGCGGGCAATGCGGGCGATGGCGAGTCGTACCGGCGTTTGCTGAAGCAGGTGACCCCAGTGCTTCGCGCCGCGGCGCGCCGCGGCCTTGCCTCCGCCGGAATGGCCGATACCGATGCCGAGGACGTTGTGCAGGAAACGCTGCTTGCCATTCATCTCAAGCGGCAGAGCTGGGATGAGGAGGCGCCCTTCGGTCCCTGGCTTCGCGCCATCGCGCGCCACAAAATGATCGACGCCTTGCGCCGGCGTGGCCGCGGCGTCAGTGTTTCGATCGATGCGTTCACGGAGGTCCTGGCGGATGGGGGCGGCGAGCCTGATATGCTCGTCGACGATGTCGGCCGGCATCTCGATGATTTGCCGCCGGGGCAACGCACTATCGTGCGGGCCATCGCCGTCGATGGTGCCTCGATTGGCGAAGCGGCGGCGCGTTTTTCAATGACCAACGGCGCCGTCCGCGTGGCGCTGCACCGCGGCCTTGCGGCGCTCGCCCGGAAATTCAGGGAGGAGCAGCCGTGAAGACGGACGACCTCATCCGCGCCCTCGCCGCCGATAGCGCAACGCGCCCGATGTCCTTACCGAGGGCTTTTTTGGCAGCCATGATTCCTGGTGCCGCGATCGCCTTCGGCCTTTATCTTGCTGTCCTCGGGCCGCGGCCGCATCTCCTGGGACTGCTCGCGGAACCGCGATTTTTGTTCAAGGTCTGCCTCACTTTGCTGCTCTTTTCCCTGTCCGAACGGCTGGTCATGCGTCTTGCCAAGCCAGGGACGGACAGTCACAGCGCCGCCCTCATGGTTTTGATCGTTCCCCTATTGCTCGTGGCGGGCATTGCCGCCGAGCTTCTCTTGGTTCCGGTTGATCTTTGGGGACAAAGACTGATCGGCACCAACGCTCTGCACTGCTTGAAAAGCATCCCGTCCCTTGGACTCGCGCCGCTTGCCGCCATCTTGTGGTTTTTGCGCCAGGGAGCGCCGGAGAATCCCGGGCGCGCCGGAGCGGCGGCGGGTCTTCTCGCCGGAGCCATGGGGGCGGCGCTTTATGCGACTCACTGCCCGGACGATTCGCCGCTTTTTGTCGCGGTCTGGTACACGCTCGCGATTGCCTTCCTCAGTGCTCTCGGCGCCGTGATGGGGCGGCGGCTTTTGCGCTGGTAAAAGTGCGCCTTCAACCCTCTCAGCCCGTGAGCTCAGCGTGGTTCGCGGGGGGAAGCTCGCGCAGCGCCCGGCGCAAGATTTTGCCGACGTTCGACTTCGGCAATTCCTCGTGGAATTCGACGAATTTGGGCACTTTGTAACTGGCCAGCTCGCCCTTGCAGAAATCCCGCACCATGCTTGTATCAAGGGCCGGATCGCCGCGAACAATAAACGCCTTGACGGCTTCCCCGGTGGCGGGGTCCGGCACGCCGATCACCGCGCATTCCGTCACGCCGGCAAGTCTGGCGAGCACCTCTTCCACCTCATTGGGATAGACATTGAAGCCGGAGACGAGGATCATGTCCTTGCGCCGGTCGACGATGGTAAAATAGCCTTCGGCATCCATTGTCGCGATGTCGCCGGTTGAAAGCCAGCCGTCGCGCAAGACATTGCTGGTTTCGCTGGGCTGCTTCCAATAGCCAAGCATGACCTGCGGCCCGCGCGCGACAAGTTCGCCGGGCTCGCCGATCGCCACGGCGTTGCCGTGATCGTCCACGCATTTGATTTCCGTCGAGGGCAGGGGCACGCCAATCGATCCCGGCTTCGTGCCTCCGGTCGGGTTGCAGGTGAGGACCGGGGCGGCCTCGGTCAATCCATAGCCCTCGACGACCGGCGTTCCCGTGACTTTCTCCCAGCGCTCGGCCACCGCTGCTTGCAAGGCCATGCCACCGGCCACCGAAATCCGCAGGCTGGGAGGCGGGTTCTTCGCAAACCAAGATGAGTTCAGGAGGCCATTGAACAAAGTGTTCACCCCTGAGATGAAGGTGATTGGCACTTTTTCGAAGGCTTTGCGGAGGTTGGTCAGCGGCCTTGGGCTCGGGATCAGAATATTATGCGCGCCCAGAATGAAAAAGCCGAGGAAGTTCACAGTGAATGCGAAAATATGGTAGAGCGGCAGCACGGTCAGCACCTTGTCGCTTTCCCGCATGTCCTCGCCCCGGAAACGGAGGAATTGCGCGACGTTCATGAGCAGATTGCGGTGGCTGAGCATGGCCCCCTTGCTCACACCGGTGGTGCCGCCCGTATATTGCAGGCAAGCGACAGCGGACGAGTCCAAACCCCTCGTGTAATCCTTGACCTTGGCTCCGCAGCGAACGCGGGCGGCACCCATGGCCAGCGCCTTGGCAAAAGTGATGTGGCGGAAACGCGCCGCCGGCACTTCTTTCTTGACGTATTTCTGCACGAAGCCGATGAGGCGCCGCGAAGCCATCGGAAAAAGACTCGCCGCCTCGGTCAGAATGATATGCGCGGCAGGCGCGTGCTTGAGCGCGTCGTCAAGCTTGTCGGCGAAAAGGTCGACCGCGATGATCACGGCCGGTTCCGCGTCTTGGAAGAGATGCGCCATCTCATGCGCGGTATAGAGCGGATTGACATTCACGAGAACGCAACCGGCTTTGAAAATACCAAATGCGGCAACCGGATAGGGGAGCCCGTTGGGAATTTGGATCGCGACCCTGTCGCCTCTTTCGAGGCGCAGCGTTTCACGCAGATAGGCCGCGAAATCATCCGAATAACGATCAACATCGGCGTAGCTTAAACTGGCAGCCATGCCATTCGGCATGACGACGGTAAAGGCTTGGCCGGCCGGCTTGCGCGCCGCCAAATCCGGCGCGATCTCGCCGAGCAAGCTGTAGGGTGGCGATTCGATCGCCGCGGGAACGCCAGGCGGATAAGCGGCGAGCCAGGGGAAGGCCACCCCAGGCGTCTCCACGGCATTTCGCCCCGCTTGATCCATCGGCGTTTCCCAATTTTCATTGGCGCGATTCTTGGCGCTATTATACAGACTATCACAAACCGCGCGAGAGGCTTGCCCGGCGCCCGCCGTTAGATATAGTGGCGGCGTGTCCGCGCCGAAATCGCGGCTCGAGGCTTGGCTTGCTTCCGCTTCGGGGCGCCAATCTCATCGAGTCTTTGGCAGCGAAGCCGTCCCAAAAGTCCCAGGCTTTGGGATCATTCCGCAGGAAAGGGAGCGACCCGCATCTTGGCTCAAACGAAGAAAATCAACTGGCTCCACGTTTCGACCCTCACGGCGGTCGCGATTCTCGTCGGCACAGAAATGGTCGGGGCTTCCTGGGCGGCGGGCTGGGCACTCGGCGGTCTTCTGCAGCTCGATCCTCTCATCAGCCGTATTTTCGAGATCGTGTTTGCTCTCAGCGGCTTCGTCCTCCTTTATTTTTTCATGCGCACCGCCATTCGCCACGAGCCGATCCGCTAGACATCCCGCCCGCTCTTCTCCCTCCGCCTTGCCCAAGGGCCGTTTGCGCCGCGCCGCGAGCGGGCATCTTTCGGGCCGCCAGATCCGAAGGAATGTGACGTGACAAAAGCCTTTAACCGGCGATCGGTGCTGAAGGCCGCTGCCGCGCTCGGGTTCTTGAGCGGCAAGGCTGGAGACGCTGTCGCCGCTGGCGCGATGAAACTGGGTCCGGCGGTGCCATTTTCCTTCGATGGTCTCAAGGCGATGGCGCGACGCATGGCGGCCGAGCCTTATGCCGGTCCGGCGAGGCCTTCGCCCGAGATCGTCACCAAGATCACTTACGAGGCCTGGGGCAAGATCAAGTTCAAGATGGACCATGCTCTTTTCGCCGAGGGCCCAGGCCGGTTTCCGGTGAGCTTTTTTCACCTCGGCATGTTCTTTCAGAAAGCCGTGGGAATGTATGTCCTCGAGGCGGGAAGCGCGCGGGAAATCATCTATGATCAGAATGATTTCGAAATGCCCGCCGATTCGATCGCGAGGACCTTGCCGCAAGGCGCGGGCTTCGCGGGCTTGCGCGTCCAAGAAGCACGGGATGGCCCGCTCGACTGGCACCGGAACGATTGGGTGGCTTTTCTCGGCGCCGACTATTTTCGCTCGATCGGCGAATTGCATCAGTACGGCCTTTCCGCGCGGGCCGTGGCGCTCGATGTGGCGGTCGCGGGAAAGGCGGAAGAATTTCCGGATTTCACGAAATTCTATATCGACCAGGCTGAAACCGGCGATTCATTGACGATTTACGCACTTCTCGAAGGCCCCTCGATCGTCGGCGCCATCCGTTTTGTGCTCAAGCGCACGAAAAGCGTCACAATGGATATCGACCAGACGCTTTTCTTGCGCGCCGACATCGGCCGCTTCGGCCTTGCCCCCTTGACGTCGATGTACTGGTTTTCCGAAACGAAGAAAATCACGGGCATCGATTGGCGTCCCGAAGTGCATGATTCCGATGGTCTTGCCTTGTGGATGGGGAGCGGGGAGCGGGCCTGGCGGCCGCTCAACAATGCGCCGCGCATCATCACCTCCGCTTTCGCGGACGACAATCCGCGCGGTTTCGGTCTTTTGCAGCGGGACCGCGTCTTCGATCATTATCAGGATGGCGTCTATTACGACCGGCGTCCCAGCCTGTGGGTCGAGCCAAAGGGCGCCTGGGGCAAGGGCGGCGTACAGCTTGTTGAAATCCCGACCGACGATGAAATCCACGACAATATCGTCGCGATGTGGGTGCCGGAGAAAGCGGCGGCGGCGGGGTCGAGCGTCACACTGGCCTATCGTCTTTACTGGGCTGCCGACGAGCCTTATCCAACGGATCTGGCGCGCTGCGTCGCGACCCGCTTGGGCAATGGCGGCCAGCCCGGCCAGCCGAGGCCCAGGGGGGTGCGGAAATTCATGGTCGAGTTTCTGGGACCGCCGCTCGAAGCCCTGCCCTTCGGCGTCAAGCCCGAAGCGGTGCTATGGGCCTCGCGCGGCACCTTTTCTTATGTTTTCACCGAGGCGGTGCCCGACGATGTGCCGGGCCACTGGCGTGCCCAATTCGATCTGACGGTGTCAGGCGCCGATCCCGTCGAGATGCGGCTTTACCTCCGCGCCGGCGACAAAACCCTGAGCGAGACTTGGCTCTATCAATATCACCCATTTTGATCGACTGCGTGAAGGGCATGGAAAATGAAGTTTTTTGTGAACACGGCCGGGAACATCCGGCCATGGGTGGTTCTGTTCAAGCAACGGCGAAGCCAAATCGCGCCAGCCGTTCTTAGCGCCAGTCGGAGGAATGGCTTTGCAATTCCTGATCAAGGTCGTTAGCGTTGAAGGACGCCTTGTTGAACACGGCCATACGCCCCACCAATGCATTAAGCTGTGCAAATCGTTCGACAATATGATAGTTGGGCCGCTCCTTGTAATCATCAATCAATAATGTGAAGTTTGATCGATCTCGCATGTTTTTGATGCATGTCAGGGCGCATGAGACACGAAATCGCCCATCGACAAGGATCAAATCCGGGACCCTTTGTGCGGTGATCAATGTCCATGGCAATGACGGGTATCGCCTCCACTTGGCGAGGCGTGATTTTGTCGGTTTTTTGAATACGGGGACCCCCCAAAGGCCGGTAACACCAATATCAATGTTGATCAAATTCTGATCGCTTCCTAATTTTCCAATCTTTTTTTTGACGGCATTCACAAAATCCATAT
>DATJLX010000072.1:0-27813 GCA_035509135.1 Methylocella sp. | reverse complement strand
GGCTCCTGCGTAAACTTTCTTTGCAAATCAATCCGTTCTTTCCGAAGCCCGGCGTTCTTGATAATCCAGTCATAAATGGTGTTGACCCAAAACTCACGGGGATCCTCTGATTGAGACATGACTGCCGTTCTCCACGTCACGCGCGCCCTCCACCGGCCGATCCGATCGCTATCGCCGCGTTGGGGGGGTGATATTAGCGGAGGAGAAGGCTATCACCGGTCGCCCCGGCATGACAAGCCACCGGTCTCGGTTGACGGCGCCACCCCCACCCGCAAGATTTCCCACTCCAGGGTGACGCCGCAGGTTTCCTTGACGCGGGCGCGGACGCGTTCGCCCAAACTTTCCAGATCGGCTGCGGTGGCCTTGCCGCGATTGATGAGGAAATTGCAATGAAGCTCGGAGACTTGCGCGTCGCCGAGCGTGAGGCCACGGCAGCCAGCCTTATCAATCAGCTCCCAGGCTTTGTGGCCCGGCGGATTTTTGAAGGTCGAGCCGCCGGTGCGGGTATTGACGGGCTGGGTTTCCGAACGCGCTTTCGTGATCTCCGCCATCTCGGCCAGGATGGTTTGGGGATCGCCACGGGTGCCGGAAAAAACCGCTTGCGTGAAGATCACATCGTCAGGCACCGCGCTGTGCCGGTAGGTGAAACCCATGTCCGCATTGGAAAGTTCGACGATTTCACCCCGGCGATTGATGCCCCGGCAGGAGACGAGCACATCCTTTGTCTCGGCCCCATAGGCGCCGGCGTTCATTCTCAGCGCGCCGCCGACAGAGCCTGGTATGCCGCGATAAAACGCGAAGCCCGCGAGGCCTGCTTGCACGGCGGCGGAGGCGAGTTTGACGTCGGGAACAGCGGCGCCCGCGCGCAAGGTGAGACCCTCGATGTCAAGCCCCTGAAACGCCTTGCCAAGATGGATCACGACGCCTTCGACGCCGCCGTCGCGCAGCAAGATGTTGGATCCGGCGCCAAGCACCAAAACCGGTATCGCGGCATCGAGATGGGACAGGAAATAGGCAAGATCGCTCTCGCTCGAAGGCTCGAAGAGCGCTTGCGCCGGACCGCCGGTTCTGAACCAGGACAATGGCGCGAGTGGCGCGTGGCTCGAAAGAGATCCGCGCAGCTGAGGCATCCGCGCGGCGAGTTCCGCCGTGATGCCGGGAAAGCGCCCGAGACCGCCCTTATCCGGCGGCGCGAGCATGAATGTCTTCAGCCGCGAGCTGGCCCGGCAGCGCATGCGCCCATTGGGTGATATTGCCGGCGCCGAGGAACACGACATAATCGCCGGGCTTGGCGAGCGGGCGGATGAGCGGCGCCAAATCCTCCGGCCTTTTGAGGCCAAGCACATGGGCATGGCCGCGCTTCTTCAAGGCGGCCACGAGGGAATCGCGATCGGCGCCCGCGATCGGCGCTTCGCCCGCCGGATAGACATCGGCGACGATCACCGTATCGGCATCATCGAATGCGCCCGCAAAGCCATCGAAGAGCGAATGGAGCCTTGTGTAGCGATGCGGCTGCACGACGGCGATGACATGGGCTGGCGTTGACGCGCGGGCGGCGCGCAGGACGGCGGCGATTTCAACCGGATGATGGCCATAATCGTCGAAAATGGCGGCGCCATTCCAATCGCCGGTGCGAGTGAACCGGCGCTTGACGCCGCCGAACGCCGCGAGCGCCTTGCGGATGGTCTCGGCGCTCATGCCAAGTCGCTGCGCGACGGCGATCGCGGCGGTCGCGTTCAAGGCGTTATGGCGGCCGGGCATCGGCATGACGATGTTTTCCAGCGCGGTCTCGGCACCCGTTTCGCGGTCGCGAATGATCACGGTGAAGCGCGAAACGCCATTGCTGAGATCGACACCGGCGAGCCGGACGTCGGCTTGGTGGTCCTCCCCATAGGTGATCACCCGCCGGTCCTCGATTTGACCGGCGATCTCCCGGACAGTGGGATGATCAAGACACATGACCGCAAAGCCATAAAAGGGAATATTCGCGACGAAAGCGCGAAACGCATCCTTGATCGCCTCGAAGGTGCCGAAATGATCGAGATGCTCGGGATCGATATTGGTGACGATCGCGATTTCAGCCGGAAGCTTGAGGAAGGTGCCATCGCTTTCATCGGCTTCCACCACCATCCAATCGCCAGCGCCAAGCCTTGCGTTGGTGCCATAGGCGTTGATGATGCCGCCATTGATGACGGTCGGATCGAATTTGCCGGCTTCGAGAAGAGTCGCAACGAGGGATGTCGTGGTCGTTTTGCCATGCGTCCCGGCGATGGCGACGCAATGCTTCAGCCGCATGAGCTCGGCGAGCATTTCGGCGCGGCGCACGATGGGGAGGCGCTTCTTCCGCGCTTCCATGAGTTCGGGGTTGTCGCGTTTGATCGCGGTCGAGACCACGACGACTTCCGCGGCGCCAATATGGCCCGGGTGATGGCCGATGTGAACGAGGGCGCCCTTGCTCCGCAGCCGCAGGACATTGGCACTTTCGGCGGCATCCGAGCCTTGCACCGCGTAACCAAGATTGAGAAGAACCTCGGCGATGCCGGACATGCCAATGCCGCCAATTCCGATAAAATGGATGGGTCCGAGCTTATCCGGCAACCTCATGCATTCGTTCCTTGTTCGTCGCAAGACGGTGGACAAGATCGGCGAGCCTTTCGGCCGCATCGGCGATGCCTGTCCGGCGTGCCGCGTCGGCACGGCCCGCAAGGGACGGGATGTCACCTTGCGCTTCCAGAAGAGAAGTCGCCAGCCATTGCGGCGAAAATACGCTCTGAGCGACAACAATCGCCGCGCCGGTCGCGGCGAATTGTTCCGCATTGGCGGCCTGGTCCTGGTCGAGCGCGTGCGGGAGAGGCACCAAAATGGCAGGCCGCCCAATGACGGTGAGTTCGGACACGGTCGAGGCGCCGGCACGGGCGATGACGAGTTGAGCCTGCGCCATCCGGGCCGGCAAATCGGCGAAAAAGGATCGAATCTCGGCTTCGACGCCAAGGCGCCGGTAGGTTTCGCGCACAAGATCCGCGTCCTCGGCGCGCGCCTGCTGGGTGATCAAGAGTTTTTGCCGCGCCGCCTCGGGCAGGAGTTCGATCGCGGCGGGCACGATCTGCGAAAAAATCCGGGCGCCCTGCGAGCCGCCGGTCACAAGAAGACGCAGCCTGCCATCCGCAGACTCGGGGAAAGGCACGCGCGCGGCGTCGAGCACCATGGGGCGAACGGGGTTTCCGGTGAGATACGTCTTCGCGGCCATGCCATCGGGGATGCCGCCAAGCCCCTCGAAGCCTTTGGCGATCGCGTCGACCCGGCTGGCAAGAAACCGGTTGGCGCGGCCGATGACGGCATTGCCTTCATGCAGAAGTGTCGGCACGCCGAGCTGAGACGCCGCCAGCAGGGGCGGAACGGTCGGATAGCCGCCAAAGCCGATCACCGCGCAAGGCTTGATCCGTTTGAAAAGCCGGCGCGCGGCGAAAGTCCCCCGGATGAGGGTCAAGATCGCAGCCGCGCGGGAGAAAAAGGCGCCGCTGTTCGGCGTTGCCGCCGCCACGATGTGAACGGCATCGGCCGGAAAATCGCCGCCATATTGCGCCGCCCGTTCATCGGTGACGAGATGCACCGTGAAGCCGCGTGCGGCGAGAGCATGGCTCAAAGCCGCCGCTGGAAACAAATGCCCGCCAGTGCCACCCGCGGCGACGGCAATGGGGCCGTTTTTGGTCATGCAAAAGCTTCCGCCCTGGCACTCGCGAGGATGGCCGCGCCCGGCCGCTTGCGCAGGACCGCAATCAAAAACCCAATCGCCAGCGCCATCGAAATCAGCGACGAGCCGCCGTAGGAAATAAAGGGCAAGGTCATGCCTTTCGCTGGCATGAGATGAAGGTTGACCGCCATGTTGATGGCGCTTTGGATGCCAAACAGCATCACGAGCCCTGCCGCCGCGAAACGGCAAAACGGATCCTCGTTGCGAGCCGCCAGGAACAAGCCCCGCATCACGATGAAAGCGAAGAGAGAGGCGATCAAAACACAGGCAAGAACGCCAAACTCCTCGCCAGTCACCGCGAAAATGAAATCCGTATGGGCATCGGGAAGGATGCGTTTGACGGTCCCTTCACCGGGCCCCTTGCCAAACCAGCCGCCGGACAAGAAACAGTCAAGCGCGGTATCCACCTGAAATGTATCGACCATGCCGCCCCCCGCGCCAGGATCGATGAATTTGAGAACCCTGGCGCGCACATGCGGCACAAGTTTATAGGCCAAAAGCGCGCCTCCGAAGCCCGCCCCGCCGAGGCCTGCGACCCAGAGCCAATGCAGCCCGGCCATGAAGAACAGAGCCATCCAAACGAGCGAAACCAGCATCGTCTGGCCGAAATCCGGCTGGAGAATGAGCGGGACGATGGTCATTCCCAACAACAGAATCGCCAAGAGATTGGCGGGAACGTCGCGCCGCTTGGCACCCTCCGAAAACGCCCACGCCACGAGAATGATGAAGGCTGGCTTCAAGAATTCCGATGGCTGGATGCCGAGGATCCAGCGCCGCGATCCCTTGATTTCTTGGCCGTAAAGGAGGGCCACGATGATTAAGGCAAGCGATATCAGAAAGACGACAAGCGCGACCCGGCGCACTTGCCGGGGAGAAAGAAAAGAAGCGCCGATTAAGACCGCGACCGATGGGATCAGATACAGGAATTGACGATGCACGAAGTGAAAGGACGGGAGCCCAAGCCGCTCCGCGACCGGCGGGCTTCCGGCCATCGTCAGCACCAGTCCGAGCACCATCAATGCGCCGACCGCCGCGAGGATCCAACGGTCGATCGTCCACCACCAAGCCGCCAAGGCCGAGCGTTCCGCGCGCGATACCATTGTTGCCTCCTCAGCTCATCTCTTGATCCGCGAGCAAAGCCTGGACGAGTTCGCGAAAGCGATCGCCCCGTTTTTCGAAATCGGGGAATTGATCGAAAGAGGCGCAGGCTGGCGAAAGCAGCACGACGGGTTCCGCGAGCCCGCTCGCGCGGGCATCGCGCGCGGCCGAAGGCACCGCCGTTTCGAGCGAGCCGCAGGGCTCATAAGGAAAGGAATCGCCGATGGTCCGCGCGAAAAGCTCGCTCGCCTCGCCAATCAGATAAGCCTTGACCACTTTCCCAAACAACGGCCGCAGCGGTTCGATGCCGCCTTCTTTTGCGCGGCCGCCGATAATCCAGAAAACCTTGTCGAAGGAGAGCAAGGCTTTTTCAGCGGCGTCGGCATTGGTCGCTTTGGAATCGTTGACGAAGAGAATTTTCCCCTTCCGTCCAACCTCTTCAAGACGATGCGGCAGCCCGGGAAAACTCCGCAGGCCCTTCGCGACACGTTCAAGATCAAGACCGAGCGGCCCCAGCGCGGCGACCGCGGCGGCGGCATTCTGGCCATTGTGTTTGCCGCGCAGCGAGGCAATTCCGGCAAGATCAGCAACCGGCGCCGGGCGGCCCCCGGAAAACCGCAGGAGACATGTGCCATCGAGAACAATCCCGTCCTCAACCACTGTCTTGGTCACGGAAATAAGGACGGGTCGCTGGCCCGCTTTGATCAATTCATCGGCGATGCCGCGGCAGATGTCATCATCGATACCGACAACCGCGAGATCCGCCCTTGCAACCAGCCTCGCCTTGATCGCGGCGTAATTTTCCATCGTGCCGTGGCGGTCCAGATGATCCGGCGTGACATTCAAAAGCACGCCGGCGGATGGATCAAGCGAGGGGGCAAGATCAATTTGAAAGGAGGAACATTCGACGACATGGACGCGCTCTTGCGCCGGTTTTTCTAAGGCAAGGACCGGCGTGCCAATGTTGCCGCCGACCTCGACCGCGAAACCAAAGCTCCGGTAAAGATGAGCGACGAGCGCCGTCGTGGTGGATTTTCCATTCGTGCCGGTGATCGCCACGAAGGGGGAAGCCGGGGCGATTTTCCGCCGCTCGCGGCAAAACAATTCGATGTCGCCAATAATCTCGATCCCGGCCTGCCTCGCCTTCAGCACGCTCCAATGGGGCGCTGGATGCGTCAAGGGAACGCCAGGAGACAGAACGAGGGCATCAAAAATCCGCCAGTCCGCGGCCGCCAGATTTTCGATCCGCAGACCCGCCGCGCGGGCCTTCTCGCGAGCATGCTCATTGTCGTCCCAGACCGACACGCGGGCGCCGCCTGCGAAGAGCGCCTGCGCGGTCACAAAGCCAGAGCCGCCCAGTCCGAAGACGGCGGCATGCTTTCCTTCGAAGCAGGTGACGGGCGTCATCGTCACCTCAATTTCAAGGTGGAAAGGCCGATCAGCGCAAGAACGAAAGCAATGATCCAAAAGCGGACCACGACTTGCGGCTCGGACCAGCCTAGCTGCTCGAAATGATGGTGGATCGGCGCCATCTTGAAGACGCGCTTGCCGGTAAGCTTGAAGGAAACAACCTGAACAATGACGGACAAGGTTTCGACAACGAACAGACCGCCGACGATGCCCAGAACAATCTCATGCTTGACGGCGACGGCTATGGTGCCAAGCGCCCCGCCAAGCGCGAGGGACCCCGTATCCCCCATGAAGATCTGGGCGGGCGGCGCGTTGAACCAAAGAAAGCCGAGGCCGGCGCCAATCAAGGCGCCGCAGACGACGGTGAGCTCGCCCGCGCCAGGAACGAAGTTAATCCCAAGGTACGTCGAAAATATCGCGTTCCCCGCAAGATAAGCGATAATCCCGAAAGTTGCCGCAGCAATCATCACGGGCACGATCGCAAGACCGTCAAGGCCATCGGTGAGATTGACCGCATTCCCGGCGGAAACAATCACGAAAGCGCCGAAGGCGAGAAAGAACATGCCGAGATCGACGACAAAACCATTGATCGCCGGGATGGCCAAGCCTGTCGTGTGGACGGTTCCGAGTTTCATCATCGCGAAGCAGGCAACGACAGCTATGGCCACTTCCAAGGCAAGCCGCCGCCGCCCGGAAAAGCCTTTGTGGCTCTGTTTCGTCACCTTCAACAAATCATCGTAGAAACCGATCGCGCCGAAGCCGGCCATGACCAGAAGCACAATCCAGACGAAATGATTGCGCATATTCGCCCAGAGCAAGGTCGAGACGATGAGACCCGACAAAATCATCAGCCCGCCCATCGTCGGCGTCCCGGTCTTCAAAAGGATATGTGATTGCGGCCCGTCATTCCGAATGGGCTGGCCCTTGCCTTGTTTGAGACGCAAGGCGGCGATGATCGACGGTCCGAAGAAGAAGACGAAGAAAAGCGCCGTGGCTGTGGCGCCACCGGTCCGGAAGGTTATATAGCGAAACAGATTGAGCGGCTCGAAGATGGATGAATATTGAGCAAGCCATGTCAGCATTGCGCGGCCCCCGGCAGACGTTCCGCCCCGGCGCGTTGCTTGAGGGCTTCGACAATTGCGCTCATCCGGCTGGCGTTCGATCCCTTGACGATGACCATGTCGCCGCTTTGGACCGCCGCCCCAACGATAGGCACAAGATCGCTTGCGCTGTCGCGCCAGGCTCCCCGCAAGGGACCCGGCAACGCCTCGTAGAGATGCTTCGTCAGGGGACCGGCGGCAAAGACGAGATCGAAATGATTGGCCGCGACATCGCTAGCGAGTTCGGCATGCATCGTCGCGCCGCCCTGCCCGAGTTCAAGCATATCGCCGAGGATCGCGATCCGGCGGCCTTTGCCCTGCAAGGGAAGGGCACCCACCAAGGCGAGCGCCGCGCGCATGGACGCAGGGTTGGCATTATAGCTCTCGTCGATGAGCGTATAGGGGCCGCCCGCGGCAGGCAACAGCAGCCTCTCGCCTCGCCCGGGCTGAGGCGTGGAAAATGCCAGTGTCCCCGCGGCAACCTCAAGATCGACAGCAAAGGCTTTCGCCGCAAGGAGCACGGCGAGCGCGTTCATCGCAAAGTGACGGCCGGGCACGCCGAGACGGAAGGCGAGATGCTGGCCGCAGATTTCCGCTTCCACCAGGGAATGATCGGTGCCAACCTTCACACTGATCAGCCGCGCATCGGCTTTCTCATGTTCGCCAAAGCTCGCGACATGGCCCGCGGGCGATGTCCGGGCATGGGCAAGGAGGCGTTCATATTGGGAAAGATCGCGATTGATAATGGCGACACCGCCGGGCACGAGACCGGAAAAAATTTCCGCCTTGGCGTCGGCGATCGCGTCAACATTCTCGAAATATTCGAGATGGACGGGAGCAATCGTCGTGACAACCGCGACATGCGGATGGACCAAGGCGGCCAGAGGCGTGATTTCACCCTTATGATTCATGCCGATTTCGAAAATTCCAAACTTCGTCTTCTTCGGCATGCGCGCCAAGGTGAGCGGCACGCCCCAGTGATTGTTGTAGGACGCGACCGACGCGTGAGATGCGCCGGCTTGGGTGAGCACAAGCCGCAAGGCTTCCTTCGTCGATGTCTTGCCGACCGATCCGGTTATTGCGGCGATACGGGCGGCGGACCGCGCCCGTGCCGCCACGCCTAGACGTTCAAGCGCCTCGAGAACGTCCTTGACCACATAGAGCGGGCCGAGCGGCCGAAGCGTATCGGCGTGGGCTTCATCGACGACCGCCGCGGCGGCGCCCTTCTCGAAGGCGGCACTGGCATAATCATGGCCGTCCGAATGGGCCCCCTTGATGGCGAAAAAAAGCTCGCCTTCCCGCAAGCTGCGCGTGTCTATGGAGATGCCGGTGACGCCGCCGCGCGGAAGAGGGCCGCAGACGCGGGCCTCGAGCGGATCGACAAGGCCAAGGCTCGTCCACAAATAATCGCTTTCGGCAGCCGTGCTCATGCGGAGGCTTCGTTCAATATCGCGCGGGCGCAGGCCGAGTCGGAAAAAGGCAAGGTCTTTCCGCCGATGGTCTGGCCGGTTTCATGCCCCTTGCCCGCGATGAGGAGACCATCCTCCGGGGCAAGCATCGCAATCGCCCGCGCGATGGCCGAAGCCCTGTCGCCAATCTCCTCGACATGGTCCGAATCCACCGCGCCACGCAATATGGCCCTGCGGATCGCGGCCGGATCCTCCGAGCGGGGGTTATCGTCGGTGACGATGACGTGATCGGCGAGGCGCACTGCGATCTCCCCCATGACCGGTCTTTTTCCGGCATCGCGGTCGCCGCCGCAGCCAAAAACCACGATGAGACGGCCAGCCACGAATGGCCGCAAGGCCTTGAGCGCCTTATCGAGCGCGTCGGGTTTATGCGCGTAATCGACAAAGACCGGCGCGCCGGCGCGCCGGCCAATGATTTCAAGACGGCCGGGCGCGCCATTGAGGGTCTCGATCGCCCGGAAGACCCGCTCGGCCGGACTTCCCGCCGCGATGCAAAGGGCAGCGGCAACAAGGGCATTCGAGGCCTGGAACGCACCGGCAAGAGGAAGAAGGAGAGAGACAATCTTGCCTTCAAAGGCGATCTTCATCCGCGTCGAAAAATTCTCCGCCTTCGCTTCGAGGAGACGCAGACAAGAGCCCTTGAAGCCGGTCGAGAAGATCCGAAGGCCGCGTCTTTCACAGGTCTTGATGACCTTTTCCGCGACATCGCTGTCGGCGTCGACGACGGCGGCTTGGCCTGGCGCAAGCAGCCGTTCGAACAGCCCGAGCTTCGCGCCGAGATAGTCTTCAAGTGTTGCATGATAGTCGAGATGATCGCGCGACAGATTGGTGAACGCCGCCGCGGTGAGACGAACACCGTCGAGCCGGCGCTGCAGAATGCCATGCGAGGATGCCTCCATGGCAAGATGAGTGACGCCAGCGCGCACCAATCCATCCAGGGTTTGGTGCAAGCTCACGGGATCCGGGGTGGTGAGCGATCCGGCGACGGGCCCCGATGGCGCAACGATGCCAAGCGTGCCAAGCGAGGCAGCTTTGATGCCGAGGGTAGCCCAAATCTGACGAACGAAATCCGCAACGGACGTCTTGCCGCTCGTTCCGGTGACCGCGACGATCGTTTCGGGCTGGCGCGGGTAGAGGCGCGCGGCCGCCTCCGCCAAGGCATGCCGGACGTCGGTTGCCTTGACGAAAGCGGCGGCCCCGATCGGGCCCCCGGGATGACGCTCGGCGACGATTGCGACAGCGCCGCGCTGAACGGCTTGCGGCACAAAGACAAGACCATCCGTCTTGGTTCCCGGCACCGCGAAAAAAACCATATCCGCCAGCACGCCGCGGCTATCGGCGCTGATGCCCGTGATCTCGCGGACTGCCAAGGCTTCCGGAATATCCGCCTGGGGAAACAACTCGGCGGGGAACAATTCGGCAAGGCGCATCAATGCTCCTCCCCTCCGCCCCTTGCTGGCTGGTTCGCCTCCGCATAGCCAAGCTTGGCGAGAAGCGGGAATGGTTGGGTTGGCAAATCAGGGCGCGGCGGAAGACCGAGCAAGGGTCCCGTGCGTTCGATGATCTTGCCCGCGACCTCGCCTGCATTATAGGCGGCCGTGTGATAGCCGCCATTCTCGGGCAACCCTTGCGGCTCGTCCAAGAGCGCCAGATAAAGATATTTGGGCTTATCACAGGGAAGAATCGCCATGAATGTGGTGAAAACCTTGTCGTTCGAATAATGGCCGTGAACGATCTTGTCGGCGGTGCCTGTCTTGCCGCCAACGAAATAGCCTTGAATGTCGGCGATTTTGGCGGTGCCGATTTCCGCATTGAGCCGCATCAAATAGCGCATGGCCTCCGAAGTTTCCGGCTTGACGACACGCGGCGCGTCCTTTTTCGCATCCTCCTCGCTCCGCTTCAAGAAGGTCGGCGTTATGAGAAATCCGCCATTCACCAGGGCCCCAACGGCCATCATCGCCTGCAAGGGAGCAACATTAAGGCCTTGGCCGAAGGCGATGGTCATCGTATTCAGCTCGCCCCAATTCTTGGGGACAAGCGGCTCGGCGGATTCCGGAAGCTCGGTGCGCAGACGGCTCAGCTGGCCAAGCTTGTTCAAGAAAGCCTTATGACCCTCGACCCCGACCATCAAAGCCATCCGGGCGGCCCCGATGTTGGAGGAATGAACGAACACTTCAGGCACGCTCAAGACCCGGTGCGTCGCATGGAAATCGTGAATGGTGAAATGGCCATAGCGCAAGCTCTCGCGCGCGTCGATCCGTGACCGCAGCGTGACCTTGCCCAAATCGAGGGCCATCGCAATGGAAATGGCCTTGAAGGTCGAGCCCATTTCATAGACGCCGACGCTGAGCCGGTTGATATGATTGGGATCGAGCGCGTCGGCCGGGGTGTTGGGATCGTAATCGGGCAAGGATGCCATCCCGACAATTTCGCCGGTATTCACGTCAAGAATGGCCGCCGCGCCCGCCTTGGCCTTGAACTTGGCGATGCCCTTGGCCAGTTCGTCGCGGACCGCATAAGTAACTTTGAGATCAAGCGAGGTCGTGATCGGCTTCAGAGTATCCGGCGTGAGACTGAACCCCGCGCCATGCAATTCCGCCAATCCCTGGCCGTCAATGTATTTTTCGAGTCCCGAAATACCGATACCGTCGAGGTTGGCGAAGCCGAGGACATGCGCGGCGACCGGACCATTGGGATAAACCCTTTTGTTTTCGGGTAGAAAACCGACGCCCGGCAGGCCGAGCCGATAGACCTCTTGCTGCTGTTTCGGAGTGATCGCGCGCTTCACCCAAACGAAGCCTTTGCGGGAGCCGAGGCGCTCCCGCAACTCTCGTGCATCGACATCCGGCAGCACGGCGGTCAGCAGTTCGACCGCCTCGTCCTTGTCGATTATACGCCGGGGCTCGGCAAAAACCGACATGACCTTGACGTCGGTTGCGAGAATCTCACCGTTGCGATCGAGAAGATCAGGGCGCGCGGCGGCGACGGCATCGGCGGCCGCCCGTTTGACGCTTTGGGGCGGATCCGGGCGCAGGCCAAAGTCTATGAGTTTGGCCCCAATGATTCCATAGATCGCGAGAAAGGCAAAGGCCGCGAGCCTCATGCGATAGGCGCTCTTGTCGGGCTTGGCCGAAAACATGCCAGCAAAGAGGCTTTTGAAAGCATGGCCGCGGCGGCCGGAAGGCCTCGCCGGCTCTTCCATTCCCTCTATCTCCAGACCTGTGTCGAAGCCGTCACTCATCGTTTCGCAGCCGTCATCTCGCCGGTGTCGCGGAGGCGGCGGGATCAACAACGCTGGCATTGCCAGGTGGATTCGCCGGCTCCCCTAATCCCAGTGCTTCGAGCTTACGTCCGATCGCATCGACCTTCGGTGCCTTGCCTGGCAAGGATTCCGGCTTGACGATCTGATTCAAGGCAATGGTTCGCAGATCGAGGAATTTGTCGGCAAGCGCCTGAATCCGCTCGGGGCGGATCAAATGCGCCCATTCGGCGCGCAACATGCCGATTTTGTCCTGTTCCCATTTGATCTCGTGTTGAAGCTTGACAATCGTCTCGGCGTGAAAAATCGTTTCATATTTTATCGTATAGGCATAGATGGCGGAACCGATAAGCGCGGCGATCGCGAGAATATTCAATATCCGCACCATTTTCAGTGCCTCTTCGCACGGCCGTGAGGAAGCGTCGCGAGCGCCTGCAAGCGGTCATCGAGGCCGCGAGAGGCGGCTTGCGTGCGCACGCCATGCCGAAGCTTGGCCGAGCGAGCGCGGGGATTGGCGTCAATCTCGCGTGGGGACGGCGTAACCGGTTGCTTGCCGCCGAGATGGAAGGTTGGCTCGGGGGGTTCGCTTTCGTGGGGCAGCCGCCGGGTGGAGGTTTGGCCACGCGCCGAGCGCTCGGCAAAAAACTGTTTGACGATCCGATCCTCAAGCGAATGAAAAGTCACCACCGCGAGCCGGCCGCCTTGTTTCAGGATGGCCTCCGCCGCCACAAGCGCATGGACAAGCTCGCCTAGTTCATCATTCACGGCGATGCGCAGTGCTTGGAACACGCGGGTGGCCGGGTGCATTTCACCCGCTTTGCCCGGCGCGACCCGGGCAATCAGGGAAGCGAGCGCCGCGGTCGAGGTAAAGGGGGTCTTGGCCCGGTCCATGACAATCGCATGCGCGATCCGGCGGGATGCCCGTTCCTCGCCAAAATAATAAAAGATATTGGCGAGGGCCGTTTCGCCGGCCGTATTGACAAGATCCGCGGCGCTCGTGCCCTCGCAATCCATGCGCATGTCGAGCGGACCGTTGCCGCGAAAGGAAAAGCCGCGCCCGGCATCGTCGATTTGCATCGATGAAACGCCGATGTCGAGCACCACGCCGTCGAAATCCGAGAGCCCACGTTCCCGCGCCACCTGGTCGAGCCTGCCAAACCGCTCTTTCACGAGATAAAGCCGCCCCCGCGCTTCGTTTACGAGTTCGGCACCGCCAGCAATGGCGATTGGATCGCGATCGAGGGCAAGAATACGCAGCTCGGGGATGGCGAGCAAAGCGCGCGAATAGCCGCCTGCGCCAAACGTCGCGTCGAGGTAGAGTCCACCCTCGCGCGGGGCGAGCGCGGCCATGACTTCATCACGAAGCACGGGAACGTGCCGGGCCGGTCCGCCAGCGGCGAGATAAGCCTCATCGCCGCTACCCGGTGTCATTCCCGTGCTCCATGTTGCCGTGGCGGCGGCGTTTCCGGCGCCACGTGTCTGGAACTGAGCTGTCTTCTGAAATCGTGCAGCCGGCTTCTGGCCTCTGCCAGATGCACGAGAAAACGTCCCGGTTCCCAGATCTGAAACTTAAATCCATGCCCGACGAAAGTGACCTCCGTGGCAATGCCCGCATAAGATTTGGCACTTTCGCTCAGGATCACCCGCCCCTCCGTATCGATTTTCAAAATCTCGCTGGTGCCAATAAGGGCCGTCGAAAAGAGGTCGCGCTCCTCTGAATAAGGAGAAAGCTTGCCAAGAAGGTCATGAATCTCGCGCAGCAAGGCGTGCCCCCCGCAATCGAGCGCTTCCACGTCCAGCGAGGGATGAACATAAAGACCATCAAAGCCGTCCCGCGCCAACACGGCCCGGAACGGCGCCGGAATGGAAACCCGCCCCTTGGCATCGAGTCGGCTGGTGTAATGCGAGACAAATCCGTCCACTCCCAACCCCACCCATGCGGGTTTCCCTCGGGCTTGGCCACGAAGGCCGCTCCCGTGCCGCAGCATGGCACGCCGCCCGCCGTCTCATATTGGCGCGGGATGATTTGGGATAACATGGGAATAATTGGGCGTCAATGGAATTGCCGAGTCAACGTCACTCAATTCAGAAAATACGGAGCGAAGAACCCCTCATTTCATTTCGTCCCGGAATCCTTACGAAAGGGACCGCCCAGTCTTGGTGCGGGCTGCGTCAACGAGGGTGGATCGCTCGCGGGGAAACTCTCGGCAAGCTCGCGATCGAGGTCATGATCGAGCTGCTTCTTTTCAACCTTTTCCATCTTGGCGGAGCTATCGCGTTTTAGGTTTGTTTTCGCTGTCATGGCTGATTCCCTGCGAAGTTTGCCGCAAGGGAACGGGCATGGAGCTGAACCGTTCCCCGCCCCGCCCGTTTATCCGCGTCCTTTTGGATGCCGGACCGTATCACTCGGCCAGGATGCGCGCCGGCGGGAAAACGACCTCGACCAAAGCTCCCTCATGTTCCTTGCTCTTGAACGTGAGGGTGGCGTGATTGGCCTCGACCAGGGCCTTGGTCAGCGGCAGCCCCAGTCCGGTGCCGCTCGACGGCCTCGCAGTGGCCAGCCGCCGGAAGGGTTCGAAGGCAGCGCCGATGTCGCTTTCGGACAAGCCAGCCCCGGTATCGCGAATCCGAATCACGGCGCTTCCGGCATCGGCGAGCGCCGTGGCGACGAGGACTTGGCCACCAGGCTTATTGAACTTCACCGCATTTGAAAGGAGGTTCAAAACGATCTGGCGAAGCGAGCGTTCGTCGGCCAGAAGGTTGGGCAGCGCGGGCGACAGCGAGAGCCTCAACGCGACCCGCTCCTGATTTGCTTGCGGCTGCATGATCGAGACACATTCGGAGACAATGCGATTGGCGTCGATCGACACAAATTGGAAGTCCATCTTGCCCGCCTCGATTTTGGAAAGGTCGAGAAGATCATTGACAAGGCTCATGATGAGAGCGCCAGAGGCGTGGATATCTTTAAGATAGTCCATATAGCGCGGATGACCGACCGGCCCGAAAGGCTCGTTCATCATGACCTCGGCAAAGCCAAGGATCGCATTGAGCGGCGTCCGGATTTCGTGGCTGACCCTTGCCAGGAAATCCGATTTCAACGCGCTTGCCCGCTCGGCTTCCCTGCGAGCTCCCTCAAGCTCCCGCTCGACTTTTTTCCAATGCGTAAGGTCGCGCAAAATTGCGCAAAAGCGGAGTTCCGATGGCTCGCCCTTGCGCCTCGCGCCAGCGATGCGGCCAAACGTCATAAAGATTGGGATGGTCCCGCCTTGCCTGGCAAGGCCGGTCACCTCCTGCCCCTGATTGAGCAGGCTGACACCGTCATCCGATTTCAGCCTTTCGAAATAGCCGATCGCGAGCGCCCTGCTATCCGGCGCGATCAGATTGGCGAAAGGCGCACCGGAAACCTCGCTTTGATCGTAACCGAAAAGAGCCTCGCCGGATCGGTTCAAGCTGAGGATCAACCCCTGCCCATCAAGGACCGCAACGCCGTCCGTCGCAGTATCCAAAATGGCGCAGAGATCGCGAAACTCGCTTTTTTGGCGGCGCAGCTCCATTTCAAGATGGGCGCGGGCGGATTGGCTGTCTGACCGCGATGGAACGGGGGCCTCTTGCCGTTCGAGCGTGATCTCCCTGCCTCTTCGGAAAGCGGCATTAAGGCTGACTTGGCTCAAACGGTGATCCGCGACATCGAGCACCGCGCCGGCAAAAAGGGGCGGCGCTCCCGGAGAGCTCGCACGGCGACAAAGCAAAGTGAGGGTGATGACGGAGGAGCCAATACGGAAACCCAGTCTTTCGGTGCGAGGCGCGGCATCAGGCTCAAGACTCGCGGCCATATCGGCGAGCCGCCGGCCGGTCTTCCCGCCAGAAAAAAAGCGGGTGAGGCTATCGAGAGACTCCACGCCGAATAAAAATAAAAGGCTTTCGCTGGCAAGAACCAGGCCGTCTTCCCCCGCCGCATATTTGCCGCCCATCGCGACGACGGGTGTTGTTGAGGTAATCCCGAAGGGCAGGATGGCTAATATTTCCGCGATTTCGCGCTGGGTCATTCCAGGCACGGAGCGAAATCCAAGCAAGCCGTCTTGAGGTTTCTCCGCCGGCATGGATCACCTTCACGAAAAGCTAGCAGTGCCGTGCGCCGAGGGTTAACGGCCCAATTTGATGAGAAGCATTATAGTCAATTTATTCTTAAGCTCTATCGTTTCAAGGATTGTTTCGATTTTAGCCACGCGCCTGCCTTCAAAGCCTTGCAATCGCGGAGCGATCCTTTTACCGTCCGGCGCCTCCAGCATGCCGCCATAGCTCAGTTGGTTAGAGCGCTAGATTGTGGATCTAGAGGTCCCCCGTTCGAGCCGGGGTGGCGGTACCATTTTAGCCATACAACCAGCCCGGCACGCTCGTGAGACAGGCCGGTTCCAGGCTAGAAAGCGTCGCGGGCGGAATCGACAACACCCCGGCTCGTGATGACGATCCAACTGTCGCCACGTCTTTCAATCGATCTTACCGTTCCCGCACCGGGAATGGTTTCGCCCGGCGTCACTTCGATCGAGCCGCGCGGACTTTCGACGAGTGCGATGCCATCGTAAACATCACGGACAACCCAATTCGTGATCAATTGCGGATTCCGCTGACCGTTTTGCGATTCAAGCTGCGGCAGCCGCCCGCCCGCCGGATTCATGCTCGCGGCTTGCGTCAGGCTGCCAAGTGAACGCGGCGCTCCCGGGGCGTTGGGATTTTGAACCGGATCGAATGCGTCGCCACGCCCGCCTTGTGCCTGCTTCCGAGGTGCTGCCGGGACGGCGCCGGGCGAGGCGGCGGCGAGTGGCGCCGCGATCTGATGCTCTATGCGATCGAGCCGCTCGATGATTTGGGACAGCTTCGCCTCGGGTTCGCGTTGCATGTGCTCGACCTTGCCCGCGAGCTCGGCGATCGAGGCGCCGGTTTCGGTCTTCACGGCGTCAAGACGCAGCTTTAGGCTCCCGATCGCGCCAGCATCCTTCACCGTTTGGTTTTGTGTGGTGCGCAAAACCTCGACATTGGCTTTTAGGGTCCTGATGTCCTCGGCCATCTTTTGCGCCATGCGCCGCATCTCGCTAAGCTCCGCGCTGTCTTGCGGCGCAACCGTTCGCGCAAGGGGCGGCTTCAAGAGAGCAAGCGGGGACGGGCCGCCCGAGTAATAAGATCCCGCGGCCCAGGCGAAACCAAACAGGCACACCGCCAAAGCCGCGGGCGAACCATAGGTGATAAGGCGTTCGAGCCGCGGCGGCGGCTGAGAGCCTGCCGTGTCCTTCTGAAAAAGGACCATGCCTGAAGGCGAGCCGGTCCTGCGTTTCTGGTCCCTGCCCGGCTCGCGTCCCGCCGGCACCGGCGGGCGTGGTCTCGAGTCGCTGGCTTCAGGAACGGCTTCGTCCGCAGAATCATTCATGCGCGCCTCCAAGGATGGTTAAGGCTTTGGGATGAGCCTTGCGCGCAGTTTTCTTAAAGTTGGGTTAAGAACACGAAGGATTCCGTTCGAATTATTCAGCATCCCCGAAGAACTTCCTGATCAACGAAACGTTATCTTTGAGGGAAGGACTTTTCGATGGCGAAACCACTTTATTTCGCTCTGCTTCTGGTTGCCGCGAGCGGACTCTTTACTGCTCAAGCTCAGACAACGGACTCCGGTCGCGCGGACGCGGCGGCACAGCCCGGGGCGGCACGGCCGTTGAACAAAAATTATTTAACTTCGAGCGGGGAAACCGTCAGCCACCCTGGTCAATCACAAGGCGCCGCCACCACGGATCTCGACCGCCGGATCGAGCAAGAAAACAACCGTCTCGAGCAAAACATTTGCAGCAACTGCAAATGAATTGAGCATCCGCCAGATACCGTGATTGAAACGGAGACAGGCCGGAAAACGCTCTCGCGTGACCGTATATCTGCGCTATACTGCGGGCGTTGTGAAAGGAGGGGATGGGTGCGGGTCGGAGGCAAGCCGTTTCGAACCATTTGGCTGAACGGCGATTCAGGACCGGTCAACGTCATTGATCAGACGCGGCTGCCGCATGAATTCGCGATTGTGCCGATCCAGAAAGTTTTCGAGACGGCGCACGCCATCAAAACGATGCAGGTGCGTGGCGCGCCGCTCATCGGCGTGACGGCGGCCTATGGTTTGGCCCTCGCGATGCGCGACGAACCCTCCGATGCCCATCTCGACGCGGCATGCGCCCTGCTTGCCGGCACCCGGCCGACCGCCGTCAATTTGCAATGGGCGATCGAGACGATGCGTGCCCGTCTCTTCGCCTTGCCCCCTGCTGAACGCCCCGCCGCTGGTTTTGCCCATGCCAGTGCGCTCGCCGAGCAGGATGTTGACCTTTGCCAGGCGATCGCCGCGCATGGGCTTCCCTTGATCCGTGCCGCCGCTGCCCGCAAGCACGGCCGCAGAGTCAATATCCTGACCCATTGCAATGCCGGATGGCTCGCGACGGTCGATTGGGGCACCGCCACCGCGCCCATCTACATGGCGCATGACGAGGGGATCGCTTTGCATGTGTGGGTGGACGAGACGCGGCCACGCAATCAGGGCGCGTCGCTGACGGCGTGGGAACTTGGCCAGCATGGTGTGCCGCACACGCTCATCGTCGATAACGCGGGCGGCCATTTGATGCAGCATGGAGAGGTTGATCTCGTGATTGTCGGGACCGACCGGACCACCGCCACGGGCGATGTCTGCAACAAAATTGGAACCTATTTGAAAGCGCTCGCGGCGCATGACAATGGCGTGCCATTTTATGTCGCGGCGCCTTCGCCATCGATCGATTTTTCGATTGCCGACGGATTGGCCGGCGTGCCGATCGAAACGCGCTCGCCCGAGGAAATCACCCATATCACGGGGCTCGCCGCCGATGGACGCATCACGGCCATTTGCGTCGCGCCCGCCGGGAGCGCCGCCCTCAATCACGCCTTCGACGTGACGCCCGCCCGTCTTGTGACAGGTCTCATCACCGAGCGCGGCGTGATCGCCGCAAGCCGCGAAGCACTGGCCAAGGCCTTTCCGGAGCGTAGCAGGTGAAATGCCTGAATCTAGTCCACGAACAAGCAGCCTTGGGAGCTTGGCCAAACGGCTCAGACAACCCAAGCGCGGTTACGTCCGCTTGAGCAAATCCGGCCGCCGCTCACGCGTGATCCTCAGCGCTTCTGCCTCGCGCCACGCCCTGATTTTCGCATGGTCACCGGAGAGCAGCACCTCGGGGATTTCCTGGCCTTCCCAGGCGCGCGGGCGGGTGAACTGCGGATATTCGAGAAGCCCCGCCTCGAAACTCTCGTCCAAGCCAGACGCCTCCTTGCCCATCACGCCAGGCAAAAGCCGTACACAGGCGTCGCACACCACCATCGCGGCGATCTCGCCGCCGGAGAGCACATAATCGCCGATCGAAATTTCCTCGAGATCGCGCGCGCCGATGATCCGCTCGTCGACGCCCTCGAACCGCCCGCAGATCAGCACCACACCCTCGCCCGCCGCGAGCGCCCGCGCGCGTGCCTGGGTCAAAGGTGTACCGCGCGCGCTGAGCAGCAGACGGGGCCGTTTGTCGCCCGCATCAAGGCCGGCGTCGAGACTGGTGCCAAGCACATCGGCGCGGATCACCATGCCGGGGCCGCCGCCCGCCGGGGTGTCGTCGACAGCGCGATGGCGGCCAAGGCCCTGCGCACGGATATCCCGCACGCTCAATTCCCAAATACCGCGCGACAAACCCTCGCCGGAGAGCGAAACACCGAGCGGCCCTGGAAACATGTCTGGAAACAGAGTGAAGACCGTTGCCCTCCACATGCCGGTTCATCCCTCCGGATCTGACGGCTTTGCGTCGCTTTCAAGGGGCGGCGCAAGGATCAAGCAACGCGTCTTGAGATCGATGCGCGGAAAAATCTCTTTCTTGAACGGCAAAAGGAGTGTCTCGCAGCCGCCGTCGCGCGCGATTTCCAAAATATCGCCGCCGCCAAAATTCAAGACGTCGACGACACTGCCAAATGACTCGCCCGCTTCCGTGCGGGCCGCAAGGCCAATCAGATCGGCAAGATAGAATTCCTCCTCCCCGGTGTCCGGCAGCGACTCGCGTGCCACATAAAGTCCGATGTTGGTCAGCGCCGCGGCGCTCGCGCGATCCGCAATGCCCGCGATTCTGGCGATAAAGATTGTGTCCTTGAACGGGCGGAGGCTAAGAATCGAAAATTGCCTTGTGCCGCTCGCATCAATGAGCGGCTTATAGTTGCCGATGGCCTGCGGAATGCCGGTAAAGGATTGGAGCCGCACTTCGCCGCTGACGCCATGCGGAGCGCCAAAGCGGCCGACGAGAATGCGGTCCTGGATCATGGTGCTCCACGCCTTGGATCAGGCGGAGGGAGCGGCCGCCTTCTCCGCGGCGGCGGCGCGTTCCTGCGCCCTTTTCTTCGGCAACGCCTTTTTGGGATTGTTATGCGGCTCGCGCGTCAGAACGCCGAGAGTATCGAGCAGCCGGGCAACCCGGTCGGTCGGCTGCGCGCCCTTGGCGATCCAGCTTTTCGCCTTTTCCTGGTCGAGCACGATCCGGCCCTCCGAGTCCTTCGCTTTCAAGGGATCGAAAGTGCCGAGGCGTTCAATGAATCTTCCGTCACGCGGCATCCGGGAATCGGCGACGACCACTCGATAGAACGGCCGCTTCTTGGCGCCGCCGCGCGACAGACGAATTTTTAGTGGCATAAGTGCTTCCTTTCAATTGTTTGGACCGGTGAGTGTCTAAAGCCCTTAAACAAGATCAAATCGCTTTTTGCGGCGGGTGACGCGTGCCAAGGACAATGGCCAAGGCGCAGGATGGCGGTCTCCAACCTGTGCTCCATGTGACCGAGCTATCAGGGCATGGGAAGCCGATGCTCGAGAATAGAGCATCTGTCTCTGCCGTCATTTCTTCTTCCCGAAAGGATTGAGACTGCTCAACAGGCCGCCGCCGAGGCCTGGCAATTTGGCACCGCCAAGACCAGGCAATTTCGGGGCTTCTCCGGTTCCGACCGGCGGTTTTTGCGGACCGGGGCCGGGCAGTCCAGGTTGTGGTGCCGGGGTGGAATGCCGCTGTCCCATTTGCTTTTGGAAGGCGGCGATCTGGTCCGGCGTGGGCTGCGGCATGCCGCCCATGCCTCCTGGAAGACCAAGCATCGAGGCCACTTTCCCCATCGCGCCGCCGCGCTTGACGCCGCCCATCGCCTTCATCATCTCGGCCATCTGCCGGTGCTGTTTCAAGAGCTTGTTGACATCCTCGACCTTGACGCCGGACCCTGCCGCGATGCGCCTCTTGCGCGATGCCTTGAGGATTTCGGGGTTGCGCCGCTCTTGGCGGGTCATCGAGAATATCATCGCGCGCTGGCGCTTGATGATACGATCGTCAAGGTTGGCGGAGGCCAGCTGATCCTTCATTTTGGCAACGCCCGGCAGCATCCCCATGATACCCCCGAGGCCGCCAATCTTCTCGACCTGGGCCAACTGATCCAAAAGATCCTCCAGATCGAACTTGCCCTTGCGCATCCGCTCGGCAGCGCGGCGCGCCTGTTCAGCGTCGATTGATTCGGCGGCCTTCTCGACAAGCGAAACAATATCGCCCTTGCCAAGAATGCGGTTGGCTATGCGCGAAGGATGAAAATCCTCCAGCGCGTCCATCTTCTCCCCGGTGCCGAGCAGCTTGATCGGCTTGCCGGTGACGGCGCGCATGGATAGCGCCGCGCCACCGCGTCCGTCGCCATCGATCCTGGTTAACACAATGCCCGTGATGCCGACGCGATCATCAAAGCTTTTCGCAAGATGAACGGCGTCCTGGCCGGTGAGACTATCGGCCACGAGGAGGATCTCATGCGGGCGCGAGGCCGCCTTGATCTCCACCATCTCCCGCATCAGGGCTTCGTCGATGTGGGTGCGTCCCGCGGTGTCAAGCATGACGACGTCGTAGCCTTGCAGGCGCGCCGCCTGTTCGGCGCGTTTGGCAATCTGGACAGCGGTCTGGCCCGCGACAATCGGCAAAGTATCGATTGCGACCTGGCGGCCAAGCACGGCAAGCTGCTCCTGCGCCGCCGGACGTTTCACGTCGAGCGACGCCAGCAAAACCTTGCGCTTCATTCGCTCGGAAAGCCGCTTGGCTATCTTCGCGGTCGTGGTCGTCTTGCCCGCGCCTTGCAGGCCGACCATCATGATCGCCACGGGCGGGGTGGCGTCGAGATTGATCGGATCGGCGGTTGAGCCAAGCGTCTCGATCAGGACATCGTTGACGATTTTCACGACCATCTGGCCGGGCGTCACCGATTTGACGACATTGGCACCGACCGCGCGGGCGCGCACCTTGTCGGTGAAGGAGCGCGTGACATCAAGCGCGACATCGGCTTCAAGTAGGGCGCGGCGGACCTCGCGCAACGCGACGTTCACGTCCTCTTCCGAGAGCGCGCCGCGCCGCGTCAGTTTGTCAAATATGCCAGAGAGCTTTTCCGAAAGCCCATCGAACATGCCCATAATCCTAAAACTTATCCGCGCCCGCCGCAGTTCAGTCTAACACAAATTTCAACGCCAAACGCGCCCGGGAGCGCAACGCGCCGCCGGACGTTCACCGCTTGCCTCGAAAAACAAACCGGCTCGTTCAGAAACACCCTCTCACGGAGGAGCTGGTCTTTTAGGTGTTTTGGGGGGAAAGTCAAGGAAGCCCAACGCTTGGTAGTGGTCCAGTTTAGACATTTAGGAAATCGCCAACATCCCCGCTCCACAGCCAAAGCACGGCGGCGGAGATGATTTGTCGCTCGCTCCACAAGTCAAGCGAGCCTGAATATTTGCCGGGTCGCATGCGATTCAAAAGCAAGGATCGAAGTGCGGGAAGGCCGCCCAGCGATTAGATGTTTTTAAACCCCAACATCGTTCGAGGCTTTCCAATTTCGAGGCTTTTGAATATGGCCAAGACGCTCGAAATGCCGCGCCAGGAAACGTCTATCAATGACGAAGCACGGTGGACCGCTGTTGTCAGGCGGGATCGGAGCCAAGACGGCAAATTCTATTATTCCGTCGCCTCGACCGGCGTCTACTGCCATCCCTCTTGCCCGTCTCGTCGAGCCCATCGCGCAAAGGTGCGCTTCCATGACACAAGAGCCGAGGCGGAAGCCGCTGGCTTTCGGCCTTGCAAGCGCTGCCAGCCGGATCAGCCTGCCCTCGAAGGACGGCACGCCGCGATGATCGTCTATGCGTGCCGTCTCATCGAGGATGCCGACGAGGATCCCAAACTCGAAGAACTCGCCCAAAGGGCCGGACTGAGCCCTTATCACTTTCACCGGATCTTCAAGGCCGTGACGGGTGTGACGCCGAAGGCTTACGCGATCGCCCGCCGGCAGAATCGCGTTCGCGAGAGACTGAGAAAGAGCAAATCCGTGACCGAGGCGATCTATGACGCGGGCTTCAACTCCGCCGGCCGTTTTTATGCGAATTCGTCGCGCGTTCTTGGCATGACGCCGGGCGCCTTTCGGAACGGCGGTAGACATGCCAAGATCAGATTTGCCGCCGGTGAATGTTCGCTGGGCTCGATCCTGGTTGCCGCAAGCGATAGCGGCGTCTGCGCCATCTTGCTCGGCGACGAACCAGACGCCCTTGTTCGCGATTTGCAAGATCAATTTCCTCAGGCGCGGCTGATGGGCGGTGATGCCGATTTTGAGCAGCTCGTGGCCAAGGTTGTCGGTTTTGTTGAAGCGCCGAAGATCGGGCTGGATCTTCCCCTCGATGTCCGCGGGACCGCGTTCCAACATCGAGTCTGGGCGGCATTGCGGGACATCCCGCCCGGATCGACGGCGAGCTATGCGGAGATCGCCGGACGTGTCGGCTCGCCAAGCGCCGCGCGCGCCGTGGCCAGCGCTTGTGCCGCTAATATGATCGCGGTGGCCATTCCTTGCCATCGAATCGTCCGAACCGATGGCGCGATTTCTGGTTATCGCTGGGGTGTCGAACGCAAACGCATTCTGCTTGAAAGAGAGAAGCACCCTGACGTGGACGGCAACAGTGTCTCGTCGAGCAGCTGCGTGAGAAAGCGGTCGTAAAGCGCGCGTTGCGCAAACACCCAGAATGGTCACCCTGGGCTACCCCATCTCGAAGCAGCCTATCACTTCGCGAACGGGTTTTGATGCCTTTGGCCGCCAGGGCAAGAGTCAGCCGTCCAGCATCGGCCTTGATCTTATGAAATATGATATTTTCGTATTTTTCATTCCAACTGGGCGGGGCTGTGTGATGATCCGGCTCTTGCCGCGCGGCTCCATAAGCCTTACGAACTTTGGCCGCTTGCGCGTGATCTTAAAAAAGTTGCACTCTTTCTGGAAAAATCGTGCTGGAGCTTGCCGGACTCAGAATTTGCCGATCATCTTTTTTAAGGACAAGCTCCGGGGGCCGGTCCCTGTTTGCGGGTCCGGTCGATCAAGCGGGAAAGATATTCTTGTCGAGCCTTGTCTCTTGTTTCCGATTTCTTTTGGTGCTCTTGGCGCTTGCGGCCGGGTTTTCGCCGGCCAAGGCCATCGAATCGGTGCGAGTGCCGCTTGAGGCACAAGCCATCGACTTGACCAAGGCTTTCGAGACCTATCACTCCGACAGTGACCGGCTTCTTGTTTCGACCGCACCCGGCTCCGATGGCATCGTCCGGCGGATCGAAGTGCGCGCGAAGGATGAAGGCACCCGTCCCGACTGGATCGTCTTCGCCCTCACCAACGACACCAGCGAGCAGATCGAGCGATTGCTCGTCGCGCCGCATTTCCGGCTGGTCGGCTCCGGCGTGATCTGGCCTGATCTCGGCTCTTCGCGCATTTCGGCGATTACCGCGAGCCAGGGCTTTCCGATCGAACGCGACGAAAGCGCCGATGCCGACGTCTTCCGCATCACCCTCGATCCCGGCACGACCGTCACCTATGTCGCGGAGCTGCGGACCCCGAACCTGCCCCAGCTTTATCTCTGGCAGCCAGACGCCTATAAGGACAGGATGACGAGGCTTGCCCTCTACAAGGGCATCGTCATCGGGGTCGCCGGACTGCTGGCGCTCTTTCTGACCATCGTCTTTGTCGTCAAGGGCGCGGTGATCTTTCCGGCCGCCGCCGCGCTGGCCTGGACGGTTCTTGCCTATGTCTGCATCGACTTCGGATTTTGGGCCCGGATTTTCGGCACGGGAGGTCAATCCGACCGCGTCTGGCGTGCTTGCATTGAAACCACCCTGTCGGCGACGCTTTTGGTTTTTCTTTTCGCCTATTTGAAGCTCAACCGCTGGCACGTGCGCGCCTCGCATGTGGCGGTCACGTGGCTGATCTTTCTCGCCGCCCTCGCGGGCTTGGCCCTTTATGACGCGCCGGTCGCGGCGGGGGTGGCGCGGATCTCGCTTGCGACCATCGCGGGGGCCGGCTTCATCCTGGTGATCTATCTTGCGACGCATGGCTACGATCGCGCCGTCATGCTGATCCCGGCTTGGTTCTTGCTGCTCGTCTGGGTGATCGGCGCCGCCTTCACAGTTACCGGAACCTTGACCAATGATCTCGTCTCCCCGGCCTTGATCGGCGGCCTCGTGCTCATTGTCATGCTGATCGGTTTCACGATCATGCAGAACGCCTTCGCGGGCAGCGCGCTTGGCGGCGGCGGGGTGTCCGACGCCGAGCGCAAGGCGCTCGCCCTGACCGGCAGCGGCGATACGATTTTCGATTGGGACGTGGCGGCCGACCATGTCCATGTCAGCCCCGAAATCGAGGTGCAATTGGGCCTTGCGCGCGGTGCCCTCGAAGGACCGGCCGCGGCTTGGCTCGACGTCGTTCATCCCAGCGAGCGGGATCGTTTCCGCACCTGCCTCGACACCATGCTCGAGCAGCGGCGCGGCCGGATCAACCAGGAATTCCGCCTGCGCGGCGCTGGCGCCGATTACTACTGGTTCCACCTGAAGGCGCGGCCTGTCGTCGGGACCGATGGCGATGTGGTCCGCATTGTCGGCACGCTCAGCGACATCACCGAGGCCAAGATCGCCGAGGAGAGGCTTCTCCATGACGCCGTGCATGACAATCTGACCGGCTTGCCGAACCGGGAGCTGTTTTTCGATCGTGTCGATGCCGCCCTGACGCTGGCACAAACCGACAGCCGGATACGCCCGGCCATCCTCAGCATCGACATCGACCGCTTCAAGCAGATCAACGAAGCTTCGGGGCTTTCCTCCGCCGATTCCATTCTGCTCACCGTGGCCCGGCGGCTCTCCCGGATTTTGAAGCCGCAGGATACGCTCGCCCGGCTTTCCGGCGATCAATTCGCCATCCTGATCGTTTCGGAATTCGAAACGAGCCAGATCAGCGCGATCGCCAATCTTGTCCGCCGCGTTGTCTCCACGCCGGTGATGTTCAGCGACAAGGAAATTCCGCTCACGGCCTCGATCGGCCTCGCGCTCTATGACCCGCAATTGCACGCGACGCGCGAGGACATGCTGAAAGATGCCGATATCGCCATGCGGCATGGCAAGCGCATGGGCGGCAATCGCATCGAGGTGTTCCGGCCCACGATGCGCCCGATGCGGTCGGAGCGCTTCGGCCTTGACGCGGATCTGCGCAAGGCTCTCGACCGGGGAGAGATCAAGGTGCTTTTTCAGCCGATCGTCCGGCTCGAGGATCGCACGGTCGCGGGCTTCGAGGCGTTGCTGCGATGGGACCATCTGCGGCACGGCCGGCTCAGCCCCGCCGAATTTATTCCGCTCGCCGAGGAGACCGGAACGATCATCGATCTCGGCATTTTCGCGCTGGAGCGCACGGCGCGCGAGCTTGCCGCCTGGCAGCGCGCGCTCGATGTCGATCCGCCGATTTTCGCGAGCGTCAACATCTCCTCGCGCCAATTGCTGCGCCATGATCTCCTGCATGATGTCAAGGCGGTGTTGTCCCGCTCGCATGTGAGCCCCGGCACCTTGAAGCTTGAATTGACCGAAGGTCTTGTGATGGAGAATCCGGAATATGCGGCGCAGATGCTGACCCGCATCCGCGAGCTCGGCGCCGGTCTCTCGCTCGACGATTTCGGCACCGGCTATTCGTCGCTGGCTTATCTGCAACGGTTTCCGTTCGACACGATCAAGATCGACCAATCCTTCGTGCATCAGAACGGCAATGGCGCGAGGCCCGTGATCCTGCGCTCGATCGTGACGCTTGCCCATGATCTCGGCATGGAGGTTGTCGCTGAAGGCGCGGAGACGGAGTCCGACGCGATCGAGCTCTATCAGCTCGGCTGCGAATATGCGCAAGGCTATGCCTTCGGCCATCCGATCAGCGCGATCGAAGCCCGCAAACTCGTTGGTGCCGCGACAGCGGCAGCGTAGTTTTGGCGACGCCGACGTCGCCAACTCTTCTTCGATTTTGAGAAGATCCAGCAGCGCCTGATTTTGTGCAGGATTCAAAAACCATGCGCTCGGCTATGGTGATCCGGCAGCAGAGGCAACTCGCGTTAATTCCTCCGCCACCTGATAAACTGCCGCGAATGCCGTCAATGCCGTCGACTTGCTGCAACTAGAGCCAGAACGTGCAACTTTACCGGGATGTATGAGATTGCGCGCGTCCCGCGCTAGATGCCCTTGCTTGGCCGTTTTGGCACTAATCACACCTTCACGTTCGGCGGCGTCAATCAGTTCCGACAAGTCCATACATTCCAACAGCTTCGCAGTTTTTCCTCCTTGTCCTGCGGATCGTGACGCTTCAAGCCGCTTGAGTTTCCATAAC
>DATJLX010000071.1:0-12401 GCA_035509135.1 Methylocella sp. | reverse complement strand
TGGCCCCGCGGCGCATCCTTCGAGACGCCCGCTCCACGGGCTCCTCAGGATGAGGGCGAGGCTTTGCGGCAGGCTCTTAAACTAGCATGCCACAGCGGCCCCTCTGAAATTCCGGTTATATTTTGCTGTGGATCGTCTGGAAAAGCGTTCCATGAGGGGAGGAAGCGCGGCTGGCGCCGAATGCCCGGAAAATTGACAGGCTTCGACACCTCTCGACGTTTTTCCCCACAGCATTACCTTTTAGGGCGTGACGCCGTGGACCTTTCTCCCGGCGTCCTTTGTGGAAGGGAACCCCATAATGAGTTTATTTGGAGAACCGCCTGATGTCTTCGGCCTTAGTCTTGGTCTCACTCTGGCGCACAACTGGTGGGTTGTCGCGGCGCGGGGCGTGCTCGGGCTCGTCATTGGCTTCATCGCCTTTTTCTTCCCAGGCGCGACCTTGATGTCGCTCGTTTGGCTGTTTGCGATTTATCTGATCGTCGATGGCGTCTTTGCGACGGTTGCCGCCGTGCGCGCGGCGAGCCATCACCAACGCTGGGGTTACCTCACCTTCGAGGGCATCCTTGGGATCGTGGCGGGTTTCCTTGCCGCCGCCATGCCTAGCCTGACCGTGCTCGTTTTCGTCGGTCTTCTCGCGGCTTGGGCCATCGTTTCAGGTGCGTTGGAGCTTCGCGCGGCCTATACGCTCGAAAAGGATCATGGCCGCTGGTGGCTGGCCGCGGGTGGGATCATTTCGATTATTTTTGGGGTGCTTCTCATCGCCGAGCCGCTCGTCGGCGCCTGGGTCGTAACCTGGCTGGTCGGCGCCTATGCGACAATTTTCGGGGCAAGCATGCTCGTGCTCGCCTTCCGATTGCGGGAACGAAATATCGGGCCAGGATCCTCGCCGACAATCTGACCCCGGCGGAACGGATGGAAAGGGCCGGTCTGGCCCTTTCCAGCGGCAAAGACGAGGCTTCGATCGTTGCCGCTGCTATTGTTGCTTTTGCGCCTTGAGCTTCTGCAGGGCCTGCGCGCAGCCCACGGACATTTCTTTCATGTTCGCCTTGAGACATTTGATGATGCGGCCGCCGCCGGGTTCGATCCCGGCACAGAGCCGCTCAATGTCGCTTTTGCAATAGGTGCGGAGGTCCGCCATCTCGGACTGGGCCTTGGCGGGAACCGCGTGCAGGCATGACGCTAAGCATGATGCAATGAAGCAGGCAGACAATAAACGGATCGGCATCTCTCCCCCTTTGCGCCCCTGTGGCCCTGATGGCGCGATGGATTTATCACAGAGCTTAAGCCAAGGATAGATCACAAAAAGCTTTGCGGATCGACATCGACGGCGACTTTGATGCCGCCCTTTTCCGGCGGCCCGGCGGCGAGCCAGGCACGCAAAAACCCCTGCAGATCGGTGGCGCGGGGGGCTTTCACAAGGAGCCGGAAACGGTGACGCCCGCGAATGACCGCGATGGGCGCCTCGGCGGGACCGAGAAGCATCAGCTCATGCGGCTTGGGCAGAGCGCCGGCGGCGGTCAGCGTCCAGCCCCCGGAAGCCGGCAGCGTGTGGGCGGCCCGCGCCAGCGCCCGCGCATGGGCCTCGGCGGCGGCGGCGTCCTTGCCCGACACGATCAGAGCGGCGAGCCGCCCGAAGGGGGGCAGGCCGGCCGCCCGGCGCTGGCTCGTTTCCTCCTCATAGAACCGCTCGCTGTCGCCGGACAACAGCGCCCGCACGACGGGGTGCTCCGGCTGCCAGGTCTGGATATAGGCGCGCCCCGCCGTCTCGAACCGCCCGGCGCGGCCGGTCACCTGCTGAAGCAGTTGAAAGGTCCGCTCGGCGGCGCGCGGATCTCCCGAGGTCAAACCAATATCGGCGTCGATCACGCCGACGAGCGAAAGAAGCGGGAAATTATGGCCCTTGGCGACAAGCTGGGTGCCGATCACAATATCGCATTCGCCGCGCGAGATCGCCTCGATTTCGGCACGCAGCCGCTCCGCGCCCCCGGGGAAATCCGAGGATAAAGCGAGGAGTCTCGCTCGCGGAAAAAGGATCGCTGCTTCCTCGGCCAATCGCTCGATGCCAGGGCCGCAAGCGGCCAGCGATTCCGCCGCCCCGCAGGCCGGGCACTGCGACGGCCTTCGCTCGACATGGCCGCAATGATGGCACATCAAGGCCCGCCGGAAACGATGCTCGACGAGCCAGGCCGTGCAGTTCGGGCACTGAAAGCGATGGCCGCAGGACCGGCAAAGCGTCAAAGGCGCATAGCCGCGCCGGTTCAAAAACAAAAGCGCCTGCTCGCCGCGCGCGAGCGCCCTTGCCACAGCGTCGGCGAGGCGGGGCGCGATCCATTTGCCGCGCGGCGCCGCCTCCGTGCGAAGGTCGATCGCCGCGATATCCGGCATCGGCCTTGCGTTGAAACGGCTGGCGAGCGTGATGCGATGATAGCGGCCGCTTGCCGCATTGACGCGGCTTTCGATCGACGGCGTGGCGGAGGAGAGGATGACGGCCGCTTTCTCGATCCGGCCGCGCACCACGGCCATGTCCCGGGCGTGATAGGGGACGCCATCCTCCTGTTTGTAGGCGGCTTCATGCTCCTCGTCGACGACGATCGCGGCGAGATCGCCGAAGGGAAGAAAAAGCGCCGAGCGCGCCCCGGCGACGGCCTTGACCTCGCCAAGCGCCACGCCGTGCCACAGCCTTGCCCGCTTGCGGGCGCTGACGCCCGAGTGCCATTCCGCCGGACGCGTCCCGAAGCGCGCCGCGAAACGGTCGAGAAATTGCGCGGTGAGCGCGATCTCCGGCAAGAGGATCAGGCTCTGGCGTCCGTCTTCGAGCGCCGCCGCGATGGCCTCGAAATAGACTTCCGTTTTGCCAGAACCGGTGACGCCTTCAAGCAAGGTCACCGAGAAATCGTGGGCCTTGACTCGCTGGATCAGCTCTGACGCGGCATCCTTTTGAGCGGCTTCGAGGGCGGGCCGCGCGAAGGCTGGATCGCAGCCTTGCGCGACGGGCTCCGGCGGCAGCACGACTGTCTCAAGGGCGCCTTCGTCGATCAGTGTGTCGATGACGGTGCTCGAACAGGCGGCGGCCTCGGCGAGCGCGGCCTTGGAGAAGGCAAGGCCGCCTCCCGCCGCGGCGAGGACGCGGGCGCGGGCCTTTGTCATGCGGCTTGGAAGGGGTCCAGCGAGACGCACCCCGGCGCGCGGCGGTTCCGGCCCGGCCTGCAAGGGCGCGCCAATCGCCATCCGCAAAACCATGCCACGCGGACTCAAGGTCCAGCCCGCCACCCAGTCGATGAACGTCCGGGTCTTGCCAGAGAGCGGGGGAAAGGCCAGTCGGGCCGCGATGGATTTCAGATTGGACCGTCCGGCCGCCCCGGACCGCACCTCCCAGACGACGCCATGCGTCATTCTCGTGCCGAGCGGCACTTCAACGAAATCGCCGGCCGCCACGCGGATGCCGTCTGGCACGAGATAGGAATAGGCATGATCGATCGCGACCGGCAGGAGGACGTCGGCGGCCGCCGCGAATTCATCCACGGGGTTGGCCTTGGGTGCCTCTGGCATGGGCAAAATCGATCATTCCGGCGGCCGCCGGCGCTGTTTTCTCGCGAGCATGTTGAGGCCTTCGACCGCGCCGGAAAAAGCCATGGCTGTATAAATGTAGCCCTTTGGAAAATGAAAACCAAATCCATCCGCAATCAGGGTCGTGCCGATCAACAAGAGAAAGCCGAGCGCCAGCATCACGATCGAAGGATTGCGATGGATGAAATCGGCGAGCGGATCGGCGGCGATGAGCATGGCGACGACCGCCGCGATCACCGCGATGATCATGATCGCGACATGGTCGGTCATGCCGACCGCCGTGATGATGCTGTCGACCGAGAAGACGAGATCGAGGAGCGCGATCTGCCCGACCGTCACGGCGAAAGCTCCGGTCTTGGCGAGGGCCGTGGCGGCGTGTTCGTCAGGATCGACATTGTGATGGATTTCATTCGTCGCCTTGAAGACGAGAAACAACCCGCCGGCGATCAGGATCAGGTCGCGCCAGGAAAAATCCTTGCCGAAAATCGTGAACAAGGATCGGGTGAGATGGACGACATAGGCCGCCCCGGCGACGAGCAGCACCCGGAAAACGAGCGACAGGCCGATCCCGATGCGCCGCGCCTTCTTGTCCCCAGGGGGCGGCAATGTCGAGGAAAGAATGGCGACGAAGACGAGATTGTCGACGCCGAGCACGATCTCCATCGCGACCAGCGTGACAAGGGCGAGCCAGGCCGAAGGATCGGCGGCGAGCGCCAGAAGAGAATCCATGGGAAAGTTTCTCGTGGACGCTCGCCTGACGGAGCTTTTCCATCAAGGGCTTCGATCACGAGCCCAATTCTAGCTGGGTTCGCTTTCCGCGCAAGCGCCGAGAAATCCCGATGCAAAAAACCATGACTGTTTCAGAAGAAACAATCATGGTCTTTTATGCTTGTCACGTGAAATTGACTGGTGCTTCGTAAGTTTCTTTGCGCTTGTCGAAAGCGCTAAATCGATTCCTGTTCTCGCGGGTCATCTTCAATAACAAACATGCACGCGATGATAGCCGATGACATAGCCGTAACCGTTGACGATGGGCTGGCGGGTGAAATAGCAACCCGGATTGCCGTAGTAGTAAGGCGTGGAAGCCGCGGCGGCGGCGGCGCCGAGCGCCAAGCCGGCGGCAATTCCACCGACACCCCAGCCCCAATAAGGATGATAGCCCCAGGCGGCTGCCGGGGTGGAGGTGGCGGCGACCCCCATGCCAAGAGTGGTTACAGCGAGTCCGACCGCAATGGATTTGCGAAAATTGATCATTTTATTTCTCCTCTCCGTTGCCAGCCGATGGGGACCGGCAATGAAAGAAGATTAGGTGCAATCATGGCACAGTTCTGTGCGCCCGCGCACACGTTTGACATCCCGCCCCCCAGGCGGATCGTAGAATCGTCCACGCACAGTTGTGTTGCCGTTTTTAGCACGAAGCAGATCACCCGCCGTGCAACTGAGTCAATATGGTTTTTTTCGTTTCGGGCAAGCGGCGAAGGGGACGATTGAGACGCCGAAAAAGCCACGATCCTTGCGCGGATCATGGCCTTGCTGCACATGGGACCACTGCGTTGCATGACAGATCCTGGCACTAACCGCAAACTCTCACAAAGCTGAAGGAGATGACAGTGCCGTAACCATCATAGACCGGCAGCCTCGCAAGATGGCATGAGTTGTCGTAAGCCGTGATAACGGCCCACGGCAATCCCGTAGGAACCCGGGTGCCGCCAATGTCGCTCCAGCCTTCCTGATTGAATCCGCTCGAAATTTCGAAGGCCGCGGCGGGGGTTGAGATTGCGGCGGCGGCAAGACCAAGAGTGGCGGCCGTAACAGCGGTTGCGATCGTGTTGCGAAGATTGAACATGGCTTATCCCCTTCTCGGTGCCCATCCGATTCGCACCGGCTCGTTTAGGAAGGGAAATTAGCGACGAGAAAGGGTTGCGGCTGTGCGCCCGCGCACCCGTCACATCAGCCCCATGGGGCCAATCTTCAGTTCATCCGCGCGCTTTTTCTGTTCATCGCTGAACGACGCATAAAGCGGATCGAGCGCGGCTTTGATCGCCTGCAAATTGGCAACGTGTTCGGCAGCCATTTTCGCATGGTGTTCAAGCTTTTCGGGAAGGCTCATGGCGGCAGACTTCGTCATCTGCTTGCGCATGTTCTCCATCATCTCGTCTGTCGATTTAGCTGCCGCGATGAGGGCATCGGCAAATTTGTTCCAGGCCGGGGTTTGTGCCTCGGTGATTTTGAGCTCTGTCTTGAGGGAAGCGACCCGGTCTCCGGCATGCGACAGTTTCTCGTGCATCATAGCCATCATCTGGGACATGCGCTCCATCATCCCCATCATGTGCGACATGGAGTCCGTGTCTCCGCCCATCATGCCGCCACCCATCATGTGGTCCTGGCCACCGCCCATCATATGGTTCTGGCCACCCCCCATCATGGGGGCGTCTTGGGCGGAAACCGGAGGGGACACGAAGGCCAATGCGGTTGCGATGGCAAAACCCGGCAGGCGCAGCGTAACGCTATTCATGACCAGACTCCTTTTATCGACATCCCTCTCGGGGTTTCGAGCCTGATCCTTTTAGACGGGCGGCGGGATTCGCATGTTGATGCAAGTCAATGGGCTTGCTGGTTGGCTGCAAAGCGGCGGGCTGGCGGGCTTTACACGGCCACGCCGTGGCAGTGCTTGTATTTCTTGCCCGAGCCGCAAGGACAGGGCTGGTTGCGCCCGACCTTGCCATAGACTGATCGCTGCTCCGCCGGCTCGCGGACAAGCGTTTCGGTGGCATCCGTGGCGGATGCGCCGAACACCGGCTTCAAGAGTTGCGGGATGGGGGCGCTGGCGGCGGCGAAAGCCGCGTTGACGGCGCTGCCTTGCGAGGCAGCCGCATCGGGCCCGGACATTTCGAGCGTCTCCATTGGCGGCGGCTGTTCGAAGGCGACCTCGACGCGGTTCAGCTGCGCCGTCGTCGTCTCCCGCAGCTGTTTGATCAATTCGCTGAAAAGCTCAAAGGCCTCTGCCTTATATTCGTTCAAGGGGTCGCGCTGGGCCATGCCGCGCCAGCCGACAACCTGGCGCAAATGATCGAGCGTCACGAGGTGCTCGCGCCAGAGATGGTCGAGCGCCTGCAGAACGATCTGCTTTTCGACATAGCGGGAAATCTCGGCGCCGTTCTTCTCGACCCGGGCGGCATAGGCGTCGTTGGCCGCCTTCCGCAGCCGCTCGTGCATTTCCTCCTCGGTGATCCCTTCTTCCTTGGCCCAATCGGCGAGCGGAAGCGTGAGATTGAAGGCGGCATGGACCGCTTGCGTGAAATCTTGGATGTCCCAGGCCTCGGGATAGGAATCGCGCGGGATAAACCGGGTGATGACATCCTCGACGACACCTTCGCGCATGTCGGTAATCATCTCTTCGAGCGAGTCTTGCGCCATCATCTCGCGGCGCTGCTCGAAGACAACCTTGCGCTGATCATTCATGACGTTGTCGTATTTCAGAATGTTCTTGCGCATGTCGAAATTGCGCGCTTCGACTTTTTGCTGGGCCTTCTCCAGGGCCTTGTTGATCCAGGGATGGACAATCGCTTCGTCCTCCTGGAGGCCGAGCTTGACGAGCATGGATTCCATCCGGTCGGACCCAAAGATCCGCATGAGATCGTCCTTGAGCGACAAGAAGAACTTCGAGCGCCCGGGATCGCCCTGGCGGCCGGACCGGCCCCGCAGCTGATTGTCAATCCGGCGGCTCTCGTGGCGCTCGGTGCCAATAATGTAGAGACCGCCGGCGGCGACCGCCTTGCCCCGGAAGCGCTCCACCTCGGCCCTGATTTCTGCTTCCCTCGCCGCGCGCTCGGGGCCTTCAGGGAGATTGGCGCATTCCTGCGCGACCCGCATTTCGACATTGCCGCCGAGCTGAATGTCGGTGCCGCGGCCGGCCATATTGGTCGCGACGGTGATGGCGCCGGGCACGCCCGCTTCGGCGACGATATAGGCTTCCTGCTCGTGGAAACGGGCGTTCAAAACCGCGAAGAGCTTCGAGGGCTTGTTCGACCGCGCCGCCGCATAGAGCTTCTGCAAGGCCTCGGGCTGCAAGAAATCGATCTGCTTGTAGCCATGCTTCTTCATCGCCTCGGCGAGCTGCTCGGACTTCTCGATCGAGGTGGTGCCAACCAGCATCGGCTGCAGCTTCGCGTTAGCGGCTTCGATCTCGCGGACGATCGCGCGCAGCTTTTCTTCCGCCGTCCGGTAGACTTCATCGTCCTCGTCCAGACGCTTGACCGGCTTGTTGGTCGGTATCTCGACGACATCGAGCTTATAAATTTCGGCGAATTCATCCGCCTCGGTCGCCGCCGTCCCGGTCATCCCGGCGAGCTTGCCATAGAGCCGGAAATAATTCTGGAAGGTGATCGAGGCGAGCGTCACATTCTCCGGCTGGATCGTCACATGCTCCTTGGCTTCAAGCGCCTGGTGCAGCCCTTCCGAGTACCGGCGCCCTGGCATCATCCGGCCAGTGAACTCGTCGATGATGACGACTTCGCCCTTGCGCACGATGTAATCCTTGTCGCGCTTGAACAATTTATGGGCCCGCAAGGCTTGGTTCACATGATGCACGATGGTGACATTCGACGCATCATAAAGCGAGCCTCCGTCAAGCACCCCAAGCTCGCCCAGCAATTGCTCCATATGTTCATTGCCGGCGTCGGTCAGATTGGTCGTGCGCTGTTTTTCGTCGAGTTCATAGTCCTCTTCGGTGAGGCTCGGGAGGACCTTGTCGATGGCGATATAAAGATCGGATCTGTCGTCGGAGGCACCCGAAATGATCAATGGCGTCCTTGCTTCGTCGACGAGGATCGAATCGACCTCGTCGACAATCGCATAATGATGGCCGCGCTGAACCATCTGGGAGAGCTCGTATTTCATATTGTCGCGGAGATAGTCGAAGCCGAACTCATTGTTGGTGCCGTATGTGATGTCGGCGGCATAGGCGCGGCGGCGTTCGTCGTCGTCGAGGCCATGCACGATGATCCCCGTCGAAAGGCCGAGGAAGTTATAAATACTGCCCATCCATTCGGCGTCGCGGCGGGCGAGATAATCGTTGACGGTGACGACATGCACGCCCTTGCCGGCGAGCGCGTTGAGATAGCAGGCAAGCGTCGCGACGAGCGTCTTGCCTTCGCCGGTGCGCATCTCGGCGATCGCGCCTTCATGCAGCACCATGCCGCCGATCAGCTGGACATCGAAGTGCCGTTGCCCAAGGACGCGGCGCGCTGCTTCCCGCACCGTGGCGAAAGCTGGCACGAGCAAATCATCGAGCGTCTTGCCGGCGGCGAACGCCTCTCGGAACGCCGCGGTTCGCTTGGCGAGTTCCGCATCGGTGAGCTTTCGCACCTCGGGCTCAAGCGCGTTGATCGACGCGACTTTCGGCCGATAGCCCTTGAGACGGCGATCGTTGGAGGAGCCAAAAATCTTTTTCGCAAAAGAGCCCAACATTATAAAACGACCTTTCTGGACAAGGACCGGGGCACTCTTAATTCCGTTGAGCGCTTAAGGTATGACCCCATCACATCGAATTGGATCACGGTTCAAACTCGGTTGTTTTCGTTTGATCTTGGCTCTGGCAGCCGGTTTCCGCTCGCGGGCAATCGCGTTTTCGTGATGGGGCTTTTGCCCGGAAATCCTCATCTCCGCCGCTCTGCAACGCTTAACTTTGGAGGGCCAACACGGACTTCCCGCAAGCGGCGGCCAGCAAGAACCTTTGGAAATTCGATCTGGGGGGCTGCCCCTTCGACAGATAAGATTGGGACCGGGGCTTGTCAAATCCGCCGGTCCGTGCATGGTCGCGCGGCAACCCTCTTAGGCAGCGCCGCGCGGGAAGCGGCGGCGTGATCTTGCGGAGCTCAACTTCATGGTTTTGACAAAATATCTGCGTAGCAAAGCCGCCACTTTGGCGTGGATGCTGACCTTGGCGGCGCCTGTGTTGCTGGTCGCCTTCCCGGCGGCGGCCAAGGTGCTCGCCACGGTCAATGGAAAGCAAATCACCGACGATGATTTGAACGTCGCCGCCGATGATCTGCGCGGGAGCCTGCCGCCTCAGCTCGAGGGCAAGGCGCGGGACAACTATCTTCTCGACTATTTGATCAACAGCCAGCTGGTGGTCCAAAAAGCCCTTGCCGACAAGGCCGACCAGACCCCGGAATTTGCCAAGAAGCTCGCCTATTATCGCGAAAAACTGCTGATGGAGGGCGTTCTCCAGCAGATCGCGAAGACGGCGGCCACCGATGCGGCGGTCAAGGCGACCTATGACGAAGAGATTAAAAAGCAAAAGCCGGAGACCGAGATCCACGCGCGCCATATTCTTGTCGGAACCGAGGAGGAAGCGAAGGCCGCGCTGAAACGCCTCATGGGCGGCGAGGACTTCGAGAAGATCGCGAAGGAGGTCTCGAAAGATCCAGGCTCTGAGGGCGGCGACCTTGGCTGGTTCACCAAGGACCGGATGGTGCCGGAATTCGCCAATGCCGCTTTCGCTCTCGACGTCGGCCAGGTTTCCGATCCGGTGAAAAGCCCATTTGGCTGGCATATCATCGAGATCCTGGACAAACGCGAGAAAACCCCGCCGCCCTTCGATCAGGTGAAAGACCAAGTGAGCCGCTATGTCGTGCAAAAAGCACAGATGGCCTATATCGCGGATTTGCGCAAGGGAGCTAAGATCGACGTGGTGGCCCCGCCAGAGCCCCCCAAAACGGACAAGCCCGCGGCGGCAAGCCCATCACCCGCTCCAGCGCCGGGCAAGAAGTAAGCGCTGCGGCAAGGCTGCCGAGTTAAAGACCGGGACCTTCGGCAATATCAGGGCGCAAAAAGGGAGGGCCGCGTGTCCAAGGCGCCCTCCCGGCGCCAAGCACCCGTCACGAGGATAGCAGGAACGTCACTTATGGCTGCCGCCCTCTCGCCGCTCGCGCCCGCATCCTTTCCCGAACTGCCGGACATCGAGGGCGTGCGCTTCGCGACGGGCGCGGCGGGCATCCGCTACAAGGATCGCACCGATGTGATGCTCGCCCTTTTCGACAAGGGCACCCAGGCGGCGGGGGTCTTTACGAAATCCAAATGTCCGTCGGCGCCAGTCGATTGGTGCCGGGCGAGGCTGAAGGGCGGCAAGGCCCGCGCCCTTGTCGTCAATTCCGGCAATGCCAATGCCTTTACCGGCAAGCGCGGCGTGGAGGCGGTGAAATTCGCCGCCGCGCTCGCCGCGAAGGCGGCCAACGCCCCGGTCAGCGAAATTTTTCTGGCCTCGACGGGCGTCATCGGCGAGCCGCTCGAGGCCGCGAAGTTCGACGGCGTGCTCGATAGGCTGGCCGCCCGTGCCGCGCCCGGCGGGCTTCTTGAGGCCGCCAAGGCGATCATGACGACCGACACTTTTCCAAAGGTCGCGACCGCCAGCGCGGCGCTCGGCGGCGTCGAGGTCACGATTTCCGGCATGGCGAAAGGGGCTGGCATGATCGCGCCCGACATGGCGACCATGCTCGCTTTCGTTTTCACTGACGCGCCCATTGCCGCGCCGGTTTTGCAATCCTTGCTCTCGAAGAGCGTGCAAAATTCCTTCAATGCGATCACCGTCGACAGCGACACCTCGACCTCCGACACTTTGCTTTTGTTCGCGACGGGCGCCGCCGCCAAGCGCGGCGCGCCGAAAATCAGCGCGGCGAATGATCGCCGCCTCGCATCGTTCAGACAGGCGCTTGGCCGTCTCCTGCTCGATCTTGCCCAGCAGGTTGTCCGCGATGGCGAAGGCGCCCGCAAATTCGTCGAGGTGCAGGTGAGCGGCGCCGTCTCGGCCGCGAGCGCCAAGACGATCGCTTTCTCGATTGCCAATTCGCCGCTGGTGAAGACCGCTATCGCGGGCGAGGATGCCAATTGGGGCCGCATCGTGATGGCGGTCGGCAAGGCAGGCGAAAAGGCCGAGCGCGACAGGCTCGCGATCTGGTTCAACGGGGTTCGCGTCGCCCATAAGGGCCAGCGCGATCCCGCCTATGACGAGGCGAAAGTTTCGGGCCTCATGCGCGAGAATGAAATCATTGTCCGGGTGGATTTGGGCCTGGGCACGGGCGCCGCGACCGTCTGGACCTGCGACCTCACCAAGGAGTATGTCGCGATCAACGGCGATTACCGGTCGTAAAACTTCAGACTGGCCAGCGTCAGACTTTGCCATTCATCGCACGGCTGGCATTATGGGCGAGGCGGAGCCGATCCTGTCAAGGACGCGAGCTTTGCTCGCGCCGGCGCAGCCGGTGCTTCGCATCCTTGACAGGCTCGATCCGCTCGCCACACTGGCCGCCGTTGAATGAATGGCGACTTGCGAATAGGCAGGATCGAAGGCAATCGTGAAACTTCTGCTCGTTGCCGCCGCTGCTCTTGTTGATCTGGATTTCCGGGTGCTGATCGCGCAACGCCCGCCGGATAAGCCTCTTGGCGGCCTTTGGGAGTTTCCGGGCGGCAAGGTCGAGCCAAGCGAGCGGCCGGAAGAAGCGCTCATCCGCGAATTGCATGAGGAGCTGGGGATTGTGGTCGAGGACGCCTGCCTCGCGCCTTTGACGTTCGCGAGTTTCGCCTATCCCGACTTCCATCTCCTCATGCCGCTTTATATCTGCCGCCGCTGGAAAGGCTTTGTCGAAGCGCGGGAAAATCAGGCGCTGAAATGGGTTTTCCCGAAGGATCTGCGCTCCTATCCGATGCCGCCCGCCGACGCCCCGCTGATCCCGGCGCTGATTGATCTTTTGGGTTGAGCGAAGGATCGCAACTTTCTTTCTGTATAATCGAATTTTTATCAGATTATTAGAGAGCTTGTATGCCGGTGTTCAAAC
>DATJLX010000070.1:0-6475 GCA_035509135.1 Methylocella sp. | reverse complement strand
TCCCGATATCGATGAGGTTGGCGTTCAAATACACGTAAACATTAGTGGCAGTTACCAAATCCTGCCGGTAGACCGTGCCGAAACGAGTAGGGGGACTGCCCTGAAACACGCCGTTCCGAAAACGACCCGCAGGACCAAAATCAAGAGGATGTGTATCGTCCGTTATCCAGTCTTGAGGTTCGTAGGTGAACGGGCCGAGCTGGAGAATGTCCTGCGCCTGACGGTAGTAAGTCTCTAGATCATTCCTCTCAAATGGCCAGCCCTCGAACTCGCTTGCATCGAATGGACGACATGAGCCTGACCAGTGATTGGTCGTCCCTCCGAAATATCGCAACCGATCGGTATCAAGCGGAGTAAAGGGCTGCCCAGTGACTTCCCCCCCATAGAGATGTTGAGTCTCTTGACTGAAGTCAAAACCACCGCTTTCGATCACGGCTATGCGCCGGTTGCCGCCTGCCAGATCGCGAGCGAGCGTAATTCCGGCCGCGCCCGCGCCGATAATGCAAATATCCGCCTCTATTGTGGTATTCTCAGGTAAAGTCGTCGAATCGATAATCATCAGCGGAAAAGTCCGAAGGATCTTGGAGTCAGCACATCATGGCCGTTGTGAGCTCAACCCAAATCAATGGGTAAGAACTACGGTCTCGTGTCAAGCAGGGTTCTGCATTCCCATATCACTTTCTTGAATTGGCTCTTTGATGCGCTTAATAACTGCGAAACTGGCAATGGTAACAGATGATATCAGCTCCGTGCCGCTCAGCCCAAACGAAATTTCCGCAGCATGAAAGCTTCCGCATAGCCTTCCGGCGCCCGGCACTCAACGCCGCGCAACCGGCCTAGGCCTCGAAACGTCTCGGCATCGAACCAGTCCTTCGACCGCTGGGTGCCGAAATGAGTCATGAGAAGTTCGATCTTACGCTCGATCACGGCGGCTTCGAGGGGCAGATAGCCGTTGGGCTGTCCAAGATCGCCATCCCATTTGGGCACCTCATATTCGAGAATGAGATGATTGCGAAAGACGTTCCAGGTGAGCTCGGAGACCGTGCGGTGATCCTGATGGGCATCCTCACGATGATGCGTGAGAATGATATCAGGATCGATCCTCGATTTGAGGCCCGCGAACCAGTCCTTCAAATCGCTCCCTTGATAGGGAAAATAACTGTCTTTGAAAGCGGCGAGTTCGACCCTTGCATTCACCGCCCCCGTCAGGAACGCGGCGGCTGATGCCTTGGCTTCGTTCATGCGGGCGCCCGCTGCACTCAGCACGCACCAATAGGCGTCCAGCCTGACGCCGGCTGCGATCCAGTGCAGAATGGCGCCCCCCGCGCCAATTTCGATATCATCGGAATGGGCGCCGAGACAAAGAACCGAAAGACTTTCCCCGGGCCGGCCCAGATCAAGAGACAGCATGCCGGCAACTATGGTTTCTTTTTTATCAGGTTATTGCCGTCACGGCGCCAAGGCATATTCCCCTGCTCCACCATATCCTCCAGCACTTGCCGGTCCTTAAGCGTGTCCATGGAACGCCAGAAGCCGTCATGGCGGTAGGCCATGAGTTCATTGGCCTCGATCAAACGCCGGAATGGCTCGACAACAAGTTCCTCGCCCTCCCGCATATAATCGAATATTCGCGGCCGAAGCAGGAAATAACCGCCATTGATCCGGATTTCAGCACTGTTCCAGTCTTGAATCCCATGGACCCTGCCCTCGCCGTCCATGTCGACCAGATGGTAGCTCAAGGGCGGCCGCACGGCCAGAAAGCAAGCAAGCTTGCCGCTCTTTTTGAAGCGATCGAGCATATCGCGGAGATCAACGTCGGCAAGACCATCGCTGTAATTGGCGAGGAAAACATCCTCATCCTTCACATAATCACGCACCGCCCACAGCCGCTCGCCGATATTCCGCCAGATGCCGGTGTCGATGAGCGAGACGCGCCAATCCTGCTCGGGCTCACCGAGAAATTCCACCTTTGACCCATGGCTAGAGACCACGCAATCGGCATAGATTTGCGGCCGGTAATTCAGGAAGAATTCCTTCACGACCGTGGCTTTGTAGCCCAGGCAAAGAATGAAATCCCGGTAACCGTAATGGCTGTAATACTGCATGACATGCCAGAGGATCGGTTGATGGCCGACCGGGATCATCGGTTTTGGAATAATCTCGGAATATTCGCGAATTCGTGTCCCCAATCCTCCGCAGAAGAGCACAACTTTCATAATGGCAGCTCCTTGGGGTCAATGACCTCAACCGCCGGGATGGGAACGATGAATTTGCCGCCCCAACTGCCCACATGGTGCATCTGCCGCATGATTTCGTTCCGCAGGTTCCATGGAAGAATAAGGATGTAATCGGGTTTGGCCGTGTCTATGGCACCGACGGCAAGAATCGGGATGTGCTTGCCCGGCGTGAAGCGGCCGTGCTTGTAGGGATTGCGATCAACGGTGAAATCGAGGAAGTCGGTCCCGATGCCGCAATAGTTCAAAAGCGTGTTGCCTTTGCCTGGCGCCCCGTAACCGCATATCGTTTTGCCGTCATCCTTGGCCTTGATCAGAAACGCCAGCAATTGGCGCTTGGCGCGGCAAACCTGACCGGCAAACGAGGCATAGGTCTTGACGTCGAGAAAACCCAGATCGCGCTCGCGGCCGAGCATATGGGCGACGGCTTCCATTGGCTGGCGGCGTGATGCTTGATGCGCAAGATAAACGCGGATCGAGCCGCCATGGGTGGCAAGCTCCTCCACATCGATCAGCTTCAAACCGTGCTTCATCGCCATTGTCTCGATCGTGACAAGCGAGAAGTAAGAAAAATGCTCATGATAAATCGTGTCGAACTGATTGCCTTCGATCAGCCGCTGCAGATGCGGGAACTCCAGCGTGATAATGCCTTCCGGTTTCAAGAGATGCCGCATTCCGCTGACAAAATCGTTAAGATCAGGGACTTGGGCAAGCACATTGTTGCCGAGGATGAGATCCGCCCGAATGCCTTCCGCGACCAGCGTTTCCGCTAGCGCCGCGCCAAAGAAATCGATGCGCGTGGGAATGCCTTTTTCGATCGCGGCCTTGGCGACATTCGAGGCTGGCTCGACCCCGAGCACAGGCACGCCGAGAGGCAAAAAATGCTGCAACAGATATCCGTCATTGCTGGCCAGTTCGACGGCGAGACTCTCGGCGCCCAGGCCGAGCCGATCCTTAATCATTTCGCAATAGGTCTTGGCGTGCGCCACCCAGGAGGTTGAGTAGGAGGAGAAATAGGCATATTCGGTGAAAATATGCCGGGGGCTCACATATTCCCTAAGCTGCACCAGAAAACACTGATCGCACACCAGTACATGGAGCGGAAAGAACGGCTCCATCGCATCCAACTCATCCGCTGCAAGAAAACTTTCACAGAGAGGGGACACGCCAAGGTTGACGAAAGTGTGCTCAAGAGTGCCGCCGCAGAGACGGCATCGCGCCGCCTTCTCATGTTGCAAGCCCCGCGTCTTGGCAGCGGACATGTTCATGGGAGGGCTCCTCGCACAATGAAACCAACCGGATCGAAACCAACCGGATCGGATTTTTGTCACCATACGCTTCCAAATATGCTTTCAAAACAGCGTCTTGCAAATCCGGGTGAAAATTTATAGGGCCGATTGTCTCGATTGCGTCATTTTATCCCAGCTAACGGTTTTGCTCTTGAGAGGTGGCGCTGGCGATCATCCCATTCATCCATCTGCTGATAGGGCCGAAGATGAGGTTTTATGCGTTTTCTTGAAAGCGAGTTGCAGGGCGCCTGGCTCATCGATCTTGAGCCCGTCCGCGATAGCCGGGGATTTTTTTCTAGGACATTTTGTGTAAGAGAATTCGCCACGCATGGCCTCGAAACGAATTTCGTTCAGCATAGCCTTTCTTATTCCGCCGCGCGAGGAACACTTCGCGGCATGCATTACCAGGCGCCGCCGCATGGCGAGGTGAAAATCGTGGAGTGCGTAAAGGGGGCGATCTGGGACGTGATCATCGATATCCGTCCGCAATCGCCCTCTTTCGGGCAATGGCGGAGCTTCGAACTCACCGCCGATAATCGCCGCCAGCTCTATATTCCCGCCGGCTTCGCACATGGCTTCGAGACCCTTCTGGAGGATACCGAAGTGCGTTACCTTATCTCGGCGTTTTACGAGCCCTTGGCGGCAAGCGGCCTTCGCCATGATGATCCGGCCTTCGCCATTCCCTGGCCTTTGCCGGTTGCCGTCATTTCCGCCAAGGATCGGGCCTGGCCTGATTTCGCGGGCGGATTGGCGCCGTGGCCAATCTAGCATAAAGTTGCGTTTTTAGAGATCTCTCAATCCGTAAGCATCCTGATTTGGAGATCATGGATGATGGGTGCATCGATTGAGGCGATATGGGAATGCTGTGGGCTACGCCGTGGCGGGAGGTGAAGGAGCGGATCGCGAGAGAATCATTTCACGGAAAACCTTTTCACACAGCCAAGGTTAAACTGAGACGAACGGTCACCTCAGCAGTACGTCCGCTTTTCATCCAACTTCAGAAGATTCTTCAGCTTTACGCCAACGTTTGGGGGCTTCGGCCAACTGCAAAAACTTGCTAATATCCCTCATGTCCGGCCTGGACGTGGATCCAGGTCCAAAGTGTCTTTTCGCGTCAGGAGCGTCCCATGGCCCCGCGTGCCTCCTGGAAGGGTTACCTCAAACTGTCTTTGGTTTCGTGTCCGATCGCCCTTTATCCAGCCGCATCAAGCTCGGAGCGCGTTTCGTTCAACCGGATCAACACGAAGACCGGGAACAGGCTGAAGCAGCAGCTCGTCGATGCCGAAACCGGCGAGACGGTCGAGAAGGACGACATCGGCCGGGGCTACGAGATCGGCAAGGGACAATATCTCCAAGTCGAGGATGAGGAAATCGAGAACATTCGGATCGAAAGCTCCCACTCCATAACCATCGAATCCTTCGTCCCGCGATCCGAGATCGACGATCGCTACCCCGATGTCCCCTATTACATTGCGCCGACAGACAAGGTCGGACAAGAAGCGTTTGCCGTTATCCGCGACGCGATCCGCGACAAGGGAATGGTCGCTTTGGGCCGTGTGGTCCTATCGCGGCGCGAGCATGTCATGATGCTTGAGGCGTTCGACAAGGGTCTGCTTGCAACAGTCTTGCGCTACCCCTACGAGGTCCGCGACCAAACTCCCTATTTCGAGGATATAACGGATTTGAAATTGCCGGCTGATATGAAGGAGCTGGCCGCCCATATCGTGGACAGCAAAACATCGCACTTTGACCCTTCAACATTCGTGGACCATTACGAGACCGCGCTGGTCGATCTGCTCCGGGCCAAACAGGCCGGGCGTGTCATCGAGGCACCGAAAGCGGAGCCGGCACCACACCGCGTCATCAATCTCATGGATGCGCTACGGGCGAGTATCGGTGGCGAAACGAAGAAAAAGCCCGCCGCCGCAAGCACGAAAACCAGAGCTGGTGCGGCCGCAGGCGCGAAGAGGAAGACAGGACGCTGAAGCCAAAGGGGGAACCGGACGCATCGTTGCTCGAGGGCGGGGTCATCGCCTTCACCGGACGGCTTGCGTCAATGAAGCGGGCGGATGCGTTTGCGCTCGTCATCAAGCATGGGGGAAAGCCCCGTCAAGGTATCAGCAAAGATACCTGTGCCTTGATCGTCGGCGAGCTCGGTTGGCCACTCGAGAAGGATGGGCAGCCCTCGAAAAGCCTGACCCAAGCGAAAACCTACGGCATTCCAATCGTCAGCGAGCGGCGGTTCTTGGAATGGGTCGGCAAACTCTCACCGGAGGGACAGACCGCCACCTACACGATCGCTGAGCTTACCGCACTGAGCAAACTGCCGGTGGAGGTTGTCGAGCAACTTGCGATGTTTGGCTTGATCGAGCCCCGGGATGGCCTTTACGGCTTTCGTGATCTTGCTGCAGCCCGTCAAGTCGTCCAGCTACTTGGTTCTAGCTAACCTTTGAGGTATTGAGGGCCCTTGTGCTTCACGTCGACTACTTGCCATCGGGTAAACATCAGCCACCAGCTTGGAAGTCCCAGACGGTCGGCTCGCGTTCCAAGCTGGACACTCCGATGGCTGCTCATGGCGCGACTCAGCGCAACAGGACGGGCGGAGCATGTCTGCTCTGCCCGGGTAGTTCAGACGTCAACTTGTGTTCCGCTATGGCAAGGGCATCATCGACCTCGATGCCGAGGTACCGGACGGTACTTTCGATCTTCCTGTGCCCGAGCAGGAGCTGCACTGCGCGCAGATTGCCGGGACGGCGGTAGATCAAGGTTGCCTTTGTTCGCCGTAACGAGTGGGTGCCGAAGCGGTGCGGGTCTAGGCCGATGCTCGCAATCCACTCAGAAACGAGTCGTGCATACTGTCTCGTCGTGATGCTCCCTCCCGAACCACGCCGGCTGGTAAACATGAATTCGCCGGGCTTCTTGGCAGCCGCTCTCATATAATCGTCGACCGAT
>DATJLX010000069.1:0-15359 GCA_035509135.1 Methylocella sp. | reverse complement strand
AAGTGCAGCTTGTCGCCATGGAATTTTTCCCAGGGCCTTCAACCCAATAACTGCTACTTCATGTGCGCGTTCTGGGTTGAGTTTAAAGAGAATAGGACGCGCCACTGCATCTATTAGCCTGATAAGACTCCGTTTGGGCTCGCGCATGGAAACCGGGACCTAGTCAGTAAAATAAGGCTCTTGTGCATAGATAGAGCATTCCTATGGCCTTCAACCGAATATCTAGAGAGAAGACCAACCCTCGGGCAGAGCGTCTAATACCAATTCTCTTAATGGGGAACTCATTGCCTGCGCCGTCATTGCGAGCGAAGCGAAGCAATCCAGTCCCTTGCGGCCCTCCTGGTTTATTTCGTCGCTTCGCTCCTCGCAATGACGGGGCTCCCTCATGAGTTGTGAGTCTCAGTATAACTTTATTTCTACGATTCACGAAGAATCGCTAGACGGCTACCGGCTCTAGAGTAACAAGCAACTCAATCCAATAACCCAGCGAAATCATGTCCTCCATCCGGCTGCAGAGGCAATCGCTTCGCGAAGATCACGGCATCGAGCGGCAGGGCCGAATAAAGATGGGGAAACAGCGCGCCGCCGCGCGAGGGCTCGTAGCGCAAGGCGTCGCCGAACCGGTTTGCGGCGACCGCGATGAGCAGGAGATCATCCTGGCCGGAAAACCATTTCGCGGCGGTCTCTTCAACCTGCGCGCGAAGCGAAAAATGAATGAAACCGTCGGCGATATCGATGGGCGCGCCGTCAAACCGGCCCCTATCCTGGGCTTGGCGCCACAAGGCGGCCGGCACGATCTTGTAGATCAAATCCATCGGCGGCAAAATCCTCGAGCTTTGTTCTCAAGAAGAGGGTGGCGGCGTGGGCTTTAAGCGCGCCCCCGTTCTGTCTTCCCGCAAGAATTCCGCGTGCCGCCGTTGGAGATCGCCCGTGAGCGCATCGGCGATGAGCTGGCGCGTTTCCTTTATCCCATAAAGCGCCACGAAGGAGCCGAAGCGGGGCCCCCGGCTTTCGCCAAGCAGCACTTGATAGAGCATGTTGAACCAATCATTCGAGACGCCTGGCCGTTCTGTCGTCGCGCCCTTGGCTTTCAGATCCTGATAGCGCGGAATGACGCGCGCCACATCATAAAGGGCGGCCTGAATGGCTTCGGCACTCGCATCCGCGGGCAAGGCGGCGAGGGCGGCGGACAGAGATTCGAGTGCCGCGCGCTCGATTTCGTCCGGCGCGCGAAACGCTTTCGCCGGACGGACGAAATCGCGGAAATAACGCACGGCATAGGTGACCAGCCGGTCGAGGCGGGGATGTGACGCTGGCGAAACGTCCGGCGCATAGCGGCGCAGAAAACCCCAAAGGACTTGCGGATCTTCGCTGTTTGCCACGGCGGCGAGATTGAGCAGCATGGCAAAGGTGATGGCCGTTGCCTGGCTTGCTCCATGGCGCAGGATTTCTGGCGGCGGCGGCGCGCCCGAATGGATGTGCCAGACCGGGTTGCCAAGACGCTCTTTCTCTTCCTGTCTTGGATAGGCGTCGAGAAAGCTTAAGTAATCATCGACGGTTCGCGGGATCACATCAAAATAGAGCCGCTTGGCGGCGGCCGGCTTCTGATACATGAAGAGCGACAGGCTTTCCGGGCTTGCATAGGTGAGCCATTCCTCGATGGTGAGGCCATTGCCCTTGGATTTCGAGATTTTTTGGCCCTTCTCGTCGAGGAACAATTCATAATTGAATCCCTCCGGTGGCTGGCCGCCCAGCGCCCGCACGATCGCGCCGGATAATTTGACGGATTCGATCAGATCCTTGCCGGCCATTTCATAATCAACCTTGAGCGCATACCAGCGCATCGCCCAGTCCGGCTTCCATTGCAGCTTGCAGGCGCCGCCCGTCACCGGTGTCTTGAATTTTTCTTGGGTGCCGGGATCGCGCCAGCTGAGCGTGCCCGTGCTCACATCGATGCCGTCGATCGGCACCTGCATGACGACGCCGGTTCTTGGATGAATCGGCAGGAACGGCGAATAGGTCGCCGCCCGCTCCTCGCGAAAGCTCGGCAGCATAATCGCCATCACTTCATCGTAATGGGCGAGGATATGGAGAAGGGCTGCATCGAAGCGGCCGGATGTGTAATAGTCCGTCGCGGAGGCAAATTCATAATCGAAACCGAACTGGTCAAGAAAGGCGCGCAGCCGCGCATTGTTGTGGGCGCCAAAGCTTGCATGCGTGCCGAAGGGATCGGGCACCCACGTCAGCGGCTTGCCCAGATGGGCGGCAACAAGTTCCTTGTTGGGAATATTGTCCGGCACCTTGCGAAGGCCGTCCATATCGTCCGAAAAAGCGATGAGGCGGGTCTTGATCGTATCTTGCGTCAGCACCCGAAACGCATGCCGCACCATAGTCGTGCGGGCGACCTCGCCAAAGGTTCCGATATGGGGAAGGCCGGACGGGCCATAGCCTGTCTCGAACAACACCTCGCTCTGGCCGGTTGCCGCGACCCGCGCCAGGATTTTGCGCGCCTCCTCGAAAGGCCAGGCATTGGCTGCGGCAAGCGCTCCGGCGATGGACATGACAGAACCTTGGGAAAGCGAAGCGCCGCGCGGAACGGCCGCGCGAGCCTTTCAAAAACGATAGGAACCCTGGGTCCGCTCGTCAATAACCCGGCGCCAAAGGGCCGGGAGCGAGTGAAATGCCGCTTTTGCGGGGCCTCGAAAGCCTATGGCGCGTCGTGGCTCACCTGCGCCTCGGGGCGATGCCAAATCTTCTTTTTCGCGGCAAACAGAAGCAAGGCGTAAACGGCAAGGAAGATCAGCACGTTGAAGCCAATCCGCTTGCGTTCATCGAGTTTCGGTTCGGCGGCCCACATCAGGAAGGCCGAGACATCCTTGGCATATTGCTGAACGGTTTTGGGCGAGCCGTCTGCATAATCGACAGCGCCGTCGCTCAAGGGCTTCGGCATGGCGATCTTATGGCCCGGCATATATTCATTCCAGTTCGGATCCTTGTCGTTGGTATAGCCATTCAAGATCGCGTTGATGTAATCGGGGCCCTGCTCTTGATATTGGATGATGGGATCGATCAGAAAGAGCGGGAATCCCCGCTCATAGGAGCGGGCCTTGGCGAGCAGCGACATGTCGGGAGGCAGCGCGCCGAGCGCCGCGATCGCGGCCTGCGCATTGGGGAAATTCCAAGGGAAATAATCCGATGGACGGCCAGGCCGCTCGAACATCTCGCCGGCATCATTGGGGCCGTCCTTGATCTGGTATTGGGCGGCGAGAGCCTTTACTTGCGCTTCGGAAAAGCCGGGTCCGCCGGGATCGGCCAGATTGCGGAAAGCGATCAATTTCAGCGAGTGGCAGTTGGAGCAAACCTCGCGATAGACCTGAAAACCGCGCTGAAGCTGGGCCGGGTCATATTGGCCGAAAAAGCCGTTGAATGTCCATTCCTGGCGCGGCGGCTTGGGCTGTTCATGCGTTTTGCCTCCGGCCCCGGCCTCCTCCGCGGCAAAAAGCTTGGCGTTGTTCGCCGCCAAGGCCGCTACCAGGACGGCGCCGAAAACCCATCCGATCATGCGCCGGAAACCCTTCCCGTGCCTCATGCTTTTGTCCTTATGGCCATGGCAAGGCCGTCATTGGCAAGCGGATCCAAGCTGGTCATTGCCCGGGTTCGCGCGCTTGTATCGATGCGGCGCCCGCCTCGGGGGCGTCGCCAGACTGGCCCAGCACCGCATCGCAAATGGAAGCAGGCAGAAGTTTGGGCTTCTCATATTTCCCAAGCAACGGGAGGATCACGAAAAAGTGGAGAAAATAATAGACGGTAAGGAAGCGGGCGGCAATCACATAGCCCCCTTCCGGCGGCTGCGATCCCATATAGCCGAGGAGAACCGCGCAGATGACAAAAAGCCAAAAGAAGATTTTGTAAAGCGGGCGGAAGGCTGCCGATCTCACGCGCGATGTATCGAGCCAAGGCAGAAAGGCGATAACCAACACCGCGGTGAACATCGCGGCGGTGCCGCCAAGCTTATTGGGGATCGAACGCAAAATCGCGTAAAACGGCAAATAATACCATTCCGGCACAATGTGGACCGGGGTCTGGAGCGGGTTCGCCTCGATGTAATTGTCGGCGTCCCCGAGATAATTCGGCACGTAAAACACAAACCACGCATAAAACACAAGGAAACAGACGAGCGCGAAACCGTCCTTCACGGTGAAATAGGGATGGAAAGGCAAGGTGTCCTTGGCGGTCTTTTTTTCGATTCCGGCCGGATTGTTCGATCCATGAACATGCAGCGCCCAGATATGCAAGACGACGACACCCGCGATCATGAAGGGCAACAAATAATGGAGCGAATAAAAGCGGTTGAGGGTTGCGTTATCGACCGCGTAACCGCCCCACAGCCACGTCGTGATCGAATTGCCGACAAGGGGAATAGCCGAGAACAGGCTTGTGATGACCGTCGCGCCCCAAAAGCTCATCTGTCCCCAGGGCAGGACATAGCCCATGAAGGCGGTTGCGATCGCCAGGAGGTAGATGACGACGCCAAGCAGCCACAAGACTTCCCGCGGGTCCTTGTAAGAGCCGTAATACATGCCCCGGAACATATGGATATAGAGCGCGAGGAAGAACATCGAAGCGCCGTTGGCATGCATGTAGCGCAAAAGCCAGCCATAGTTCACATCGCGCATAATGTGTTCGATCGAGACAAAGGCGAGGCTGGACTGCGGCGTGTAATGCATGGCAAGCACGACGCCGGTGACGATCTGGGCCGCCAGCATGAACGACAAGATGCCGCCGAAGGTCCACCAATAATTGAGGTTGCGCGGATTGGGGAAAGTCACGAAAGAGGAGTGGACGAGGCCTATGATTGGCAGACGGCTTTCGAACCACCGGGCCAGGCGGCTTTTGGGGACATAAGTCGGCTCTCCACTCATGATCAGCTCTTCTCGCGATGACTTTTGCTGGCCTTGCTCGCCAGTGATTTACGGAACGAAGGCACCAGCTCGATGCGGCGGATTCATACGGCGGCTTTTATCCTATCGTGAGCTTCGTATCGCTGGCGAACTTATAAGGCGGCAGGGCGAGATTGTAGGGCGCCGGACCCTGGCGGATGCGGCCGGACGCATCGTAGACCGAACCGTGACAAGGGCAAAAATAACCGCCCTCAAAGGGGCCATCATTTTTGAGCGGCACGCAGCCGAGATGCGTGCAAATGCCGATCGCGATGAGCCATTCGGGCTTTTGCACCCGGGATTCATCACTTGCCGGATCGCGCAATTCGCTCAAGGGGACGGCGCGCGCCGCTTCGATTTCCTTGGCTGTGCGATGGCTGACGAAGATCGGCTTGCCGCGCCATTTCACGGTGACGATCTGCCCTTCCGCGATATTGGCGATATCGACTTCCGTGGCGGAGGCGGCGAGTGTCGTCGCGTCGGGACTCATTTGGTCGATCAACGGCCAGGCCGCGAAACCAGCCGCGACGGCGCCCATCGCACCGGTTGCAACGAAAAGAAAGTCCCTCCGGGTTGGTTCCTCGGCTATCGTGCTTGCTGCCATTCTGTCCTCGAACTCGGGCCTATTCCAGAGACTATCGAATAATCGAGCACCGTCATGGACGCAATAGCCATGCCGCACTCTCCCGGCGAACCGGCGCACTCTGTGAGCCCACGCCGGCGCGGGGAGCCACAAGATTGAGACGCATCTATTGGCTTACTCTGTTGCTTTGGACCTCCGCAATGGCAAATATGCAGCCTGATCAAGCCGTGCCCTTGACTGTGGCGCTTTATCAACCAGACATCCCGCAAAACACAGGCACGATTTTGCGGATGTGCGCCTGTCTCGGGCTCGCCGCCGTGATCATCGAACCGGCAGGCTTTCCAGCGAGCGACCGGCATTTCCGCCGGGCGGGCATGGATTACCTCGCCCATGTCGAGATCGCCCGTCATCCCCATTGGGCTGATTTCGACGTATGGCGCCGCGCCAATGGGCGGCGGCTGATCCTGCTCTCGACCAAAGCGAGCCTTCCCTATACCGACTTCCTCTATCGTCCAGGCGATATCCTGCTGGCTGGCCGCGAATCGGCCGGGGTGCCCGCGAATATCCACGAAGCCGCCGATGCGCGCCTTGTCATCCCTTTGAGGGAGCCCATGCGATCGCTGAATGTCGCCGTTGCGGTGGCGATGGTGGCGGGAGAAGCCATCCGGCAGATGAGGCTTGGCACAATGTCCTAGGCTTTTTCTTGGGAGCCAAGTTCTTGGGAGCCAAGCACTTTGCCTGGCGGTGAACAGGGGCGGGCAGCGCTGTGTGCGGGGTCACACAGGCAAAAATCATTCATGCGCCTATGGTTTTTTCATTGCTAGAGGAGGATATTATGCCCACGACCATCGATGCCGCCAAGAAATTTTTCGATTTCCTGAAAGGCTTGATCACGGTCAGTCTTTTGTCGCTCCTCTTCCTGATCTTCTGCGCCCATTTCCGGGAGCTCGACGGCGTTTACGAATCGCTGCTCTCGGAGGCGCAGTCCATCAACCTTGACCATTTCAAGGTCGCGGCTTTTGGCGCGGAGGTCGATGGGTCCTTCAGCCAGCAACAAATCGCCTCGCAGCTCGAAACGGAGGGCGTGGACGATCCCGCGATCCAGAGCAAGGTGCAGGAAGCGGTGCTTGGCCTCAAACCGGACGAGGTCGACCGGCTCATGTATGTCGGCACTTTGCAGGGGACTTGCGACTTCGCGAGGCCGTCCCCCAAGACGAAGCGCTACATGGACATCGACCGTCAGCTGAACAAGAAAGGCCTTGTCGTTTTCAAATCGGATCCCGTGACTTATGAACAAGTGAAAAAGCGCGGCGATGACCCGGAGAATGGCCTGCCTACTTCCTGTTATGACATGACCCTCACCGACCAAGGCTTCAACGTCAAGACGGCCCTTGTCAAGACTTTGGGGGCAATGTTCAAGAGCAACGCGAGCAATCCGCGCCTTGCCATGAAATGAGGCCTTGGTGGCTTGCCATCAGCCAAAGCGAGACGGCGTCACGGCAGCCCCCTGTGCCGTGGCGGATGCGATGGCAAGGCTGCGATGCGCCAATTGATTTGCGTCAATCTCCAGGGATAAATCACGGTTATCCGTTGGGTGCCACGTGCTTTGCTCCCCATGCGCGGCCCATCCCGCTGACTTTGGACAATCATCAATTGAACACCCCCGATGCCGCCGCACCCCGTAAAAGCGAGACCCGTGCCTGGTTCGAGCAGCTCCAGGATAAGATCATCTGGGCCTTCGAACGCCTCGAGGAAGAGGCAAAGGGTCCTTTCGCCGAGCCCAGCATGGCGCCTGGACACTTCGTGACGAAACCCTGGCAAAGGACCGATCATACCGGCGGAGACGGCGGCGGCGGCCGAATGGCGCTCCTCACAGGCCGGGTGTTCGAGAAAATGGCGGTCCACACATCCACGGTCTTTGGCCATTTTCCGGCGGAATTCGCCGCGCAAATCCCGGGCGCCGAGGCGGATCCAAAGTTCTGGGCCTCGGGCGTCTCGCTCATCGCGCATCCGTGGAACCCCAATGTTCCAACCGTTCACATGAATACGCGCTTCGTGATGACCACCAAGGCATGGTTCGGTGGCGGCGCCGATCTCACACCCGTGCTCGACAGCAGACGCACACAAACCGATCAAGACACGCTCGACTTCCATGCCGCGATGAAGGCGGCTTGCGACGGCCATGGCAAAGTTGCCGATTACGCGAAATTCAAGCACTGGTGCGACGAATATTTTTATCTCAAGCACCGCGGCGAGCCGCGAGGAACCGGCGGGATTTTTTACGATTATCTCGATTGCCCGGAGGGCAATGATGCGATCTTTGACGAGATCTTTGCCTTGACGCGTGCCGTGGGGCGCGCATTTCTCGATATTTACCCAGATCTCGTGCGCCGCAATTTCGCGCTTCCCTGGACGGCGGCCGACCGCGAGGAACAACTCGTGCGGCGTGGCCGCTACGCCGAATTCAATCTGATCTACGATCGCGGGACTATTTTCGGCCTGAAGACGGGCGGCAATGTGGAGGCGATTTTGTCGTCGCTGCCGCCCCTTGCGCGCTGGCCTTGAGTGTTCGCCAGATTATTGAGCGTCTCTATAGGGGGGAAACGTCCACATTTTGTGGGCCGTGAAATTCCAAAGCATGACAATGCCGGTCGTCACGACCTGGGCCGGAAGATAGGGAACCCCGGCCCCCTTGACCAGAAGCGACATAAACACATAGGTCAGCCCGAAGCCCACGCAGGCGACGAGGGTAAACCGCGCAACCGCGGCATGATGGGGTGCGTTCGACCGGAAAACATGCCGCCGGCTTAGGCCATAGGAAACCAAGCCGCCTGAACCATAGCCGATCAGGGCGGCCGCCACCGCTGGAAACTCGACCCATTCGACAAGGCCGATCAAAACAGCAAATTGGACGCCGGTGGCGATGAAGCCGACCACCACAAAGGATGAAAACTGTCGAAAAAGAAAGATCATGGATCATTCATTCCAATGGTGGGGGATCAAGATGCTGCCGCTATCTTGAGCATGGGTTCGTATAGGTTGCGGTTAAGCAGGCTCGGCAATATATCTTAAACCCGATCTTTCCTGTCGGCCTGGCCAGCGCGGTCTCGCCGTGTTTGCCATCGCATAAGGCACCCCATGTCGGCAACTCCCGGGCCCATTGCCCCAATTCATGCCAAATTGATCATCATTGGCTCCGGCCCCGCGGGCTATACAGCGGCGATCTATGCCGCCCGTGCCTTGCTGGAGCCTATCCTGATTTCTGGCTTTGAGCCCGGCGGCCAGCTGATGGTCACGACGGAAGTCGAGAATTATCCGGGATTTGCCGCGCCTGTTCAGGGCCCTTGGCTGATGGAGCAAATGAAAGCCCAGGCCGAGACGGTCGGGACCCGCATGGTCAGCGATCATATTGTCAAGGTTGAGCTTGGCCGGCGTCCGTTCTGCCTGGAGGGCGACGGCGGCGCGGTTTACACCTGTGACACGCTGGTGATTGCGACCGGCGCCAAGGCGAAATGGCTGGACCTTCCCTCGGAAACCAAATTCAAGGGCTATGGGGTATCCGCCTGCGCGACCTGCGATGGGTTTTTTTACCGCGGCAAGCCTGTCATCGTCGTCGGCGGGGGCAATACGGCGGTCGAGGAGGCTTTGTATCTCAGTCATATCGCCGCCAAGGTCATGATCGTCCACCGGCGCGACTCCTTTCGCGCCGAACGCATTCTCCAGGACAGACTGTCGAAGCGTCCGAATGTCGAGGTGATCTTCGATCATGTCGTCGACGAAATCTGCGGCACCAGCGAACCTTTGAGCGTGACCCACGTTCGCCTGCGGAACGTCAAGACAGGCCATTTGCGTGACATCGAAACCCATGGTGTCTTTGTCGCCATCGGACACGAGCCTGCTTCCGGACTGTTCAAGGGGCAGCTCGCGATCAAACCGAACGGTTATATCAAGACCGCGCCTTTTTCGGCTGCCACGAGCCTGCCTGGCGTCTTCGCGGCCGGCGATGTCACGGACGATATCTATCGCCAGGCGGTGACCGCCGCCGGTCTTGGCTGCATGGCGGCGATCGAGGCGGAGCATTGGCTCGCCAGCCTGAGCGATGCGCGAGCCGTGGCGGAATGAAGCAGCCGGTCGCGGGGAGCGCCCAAGGTGGACTGGGACAAGCTGCGGACTTTCAGTGCGGCGGCGGCGGCGGGATCGTTTACCCACGCGGGTGAGGCTCTTGGCCTCAGCCAATCGGCGGTGAGCCGCCAGGTGAGTGCTCTCGAACAGGATTTGAAAGTCTCCTTGTTTCATCGCCATGCGCGCGGTCTCGTCCTGACCGAGCAGGGCGAGCTTCTCCTGCGCACGGCGCGCGAGGTCATGGACAAGCTCGACGCCGCCCAGATGGCGCTCAATGAAAGCCGCGAGAAGCCGAATGGAGACCTGAGGATCACCACCAGTTTCGGGATCGGCATGGGCTGGCTGACCCCGCGCCTTGGCCCGTTCCTCGAACTTTATCCCGACATCAAGCTTGAGGTGATTCTCGCCGACGAGGAGCTCGATCTTGGAATGCGCGAGGCCGATGTCGCGCTGCGCCTGCGCGAACCCTCGCAGCCAGACCTCATCCGGCGGCACCTTTTTGCCGTGCATTATCATCTCTATGCCTCCGCCGAATATTTGCGCCGGCACGGCCATCCCCATTCGCTCGATGAACTTGTCCATCACCGGCTTCTCGCCTATTCGGCGACGCCCGCGAGTTTCCTGCACGATCTCAACGCGCCGCTCTTCGCGGGGCAGGGCGGCAGGGACCGCCCGGCCGCGATGTCGGTCAACAATATCCCGGCGCTGCAGCGCGCGGTTGAAAACGGCATCGGGATTGGCGTCCTGCCGGATTATTTGAACGAACCGGAAAGCGGGCTCGTGCAATTGATGCCCCAAGTGATCACGCCAACGCTCGATTGCTATCTCGTCTTTCCGGAAGCCATGAAAAATGTCGCCCGGGTCAGGGCGTTTCGCGACTTCCTGGTGACGCGCGCGCAACGGTGGCGCTATTGAGGCTTGAGGCTCCCCCGCTGGCGTTTCCTTGAATGAGACGTTTCGCCTATACTCTGCTGCGGGCTCCGGCGGTTTTGCCGGCGCCTGTATGGGCCCGGGAGAGGATTCGGGGCCCACCAGAGAAGGAAACGTCATGCGACTGAGCAAGAACGCACTTTTTGCGGTTTGCTTTTGCGCGGCCACCATTTTCGTGGCTCCTTGTTTCGCGCAAGCGGTGCAACCCGCCGTCCCCGCCCCGGCCACTCCGGCGCCCGCGGCCACCCCGCACAAGGCAAAACCAGCGGCGAAAGCCGCGGCCAAGCCACTCCTCGATATCAATACGGCGACAGAGGAGGAACTGCGCGCATTAAAAGGCGTCGGCGACATTCGCGCCGCCAACATCATCAAGAACCGTCCCTACAAGGGCAAGGACGAACTGGTGCAGAAGAAGATTATTCCTCCCGCCGTCTACGCCGGGATCAAGGATAAGATCATCGCCAAGCAGCAATAAAATGCAGCAATTGGCGGGTAAGACTGGCGTGTCCCGCGCCGGATATAAAACAATCTGCGGCTTTGATGGCATTTCGCCGGTCGTCCCTGGCCGCCCTCTTTTATGCAAGGATCCTTCATGTTTCCCAAGCCCGTGGCCCGATTAGAGACCAACACCTACGCCTATGAAAGCGCCCCGATGGTGAAGCCGACGGGCTTTCGCGAATATGACGCGCGCTGGCTTTTCGAGAAGGAGATCAATCTCATGGGCGTGCAGGCCTTGGGTCTCGGCCTCGGCACCCTGCTGCATGACATGGGCGTTCAGCCCGATCTCGTCACCGGCCATGATTTCCGGGCCTATTCGGCGTCGATCAAACATGCGCTGACGGTCGGGCTCATGGCGGCGGGCATCAGGGTTCACGATATCGGCCTGGCGCTGTCGCCGATGGCCTATTTCGCGCAATTCGATCTCGACTGCGCTGCCGTCGCCATGGTGACCGCCTCGCATAATGACAATGGCTGGACGGGCGTTAAAATGGGCGCGCAAAGGCCGGTGACCTTTGGCCCGGACGAGATGGGCCGTTTGCGCGATCTCGTGCTCGAAGGCAAATTCCGTTACGCGGAGGGCGGCTCCTATCGTTTCGTCGAGGATTTCCCGGCCCGCTACATCGCCGATCTCGTGAACCGGCCAAAGATTTCCCGCAAGCTCAAAGTGGTCGCCGCCTGCGGCAATGGCACCGCCGGAGCTTTTGCGCCCAAAGTGCTGGAAAAGCTCGGCTGCGAGGTGGTGCCGCTCGACACCGAGCTCGATTTCACTTTCCCGAATTACAATCCCAATCCCGAAGACCTTCACATGCTGCATGCGATGGCCGCCAAGGTGCTCGAATCGGGGGCCGATGTCGGCCTTGGCTTTGACGGCGACGGGGACCGGTGCGGCGTCGTCGACAATCGCGGAGAGGAGATTTTCGCCGACAAGATCGGCGTCATGCTGGCGCGCGATCTCTCCAAGCTCCACCCCGGCTCGACTTTTGTCGTCGATGTCAAATCGACCGGCCTTTTCGCGACCGATCCCGAGCTTCTGGCGCAAGGCGTCAAGGCCGATTATTGGAAGACCGGCCATTCCTATATCAAGCGGCGCGTCACCGATCTCAAGGCGCTCGCGGGCTTTGAGAAATCCGGGCATTTCTTCTTCAACGCGCCGGTTGGGCGCGGCTATGATGATGGCATTCTCACCGCCATCCATGTCATCGAAATGCTCGACCGCAACCCGCAAAAATCGATGGCGGAGCTCTACGAGGCACTGCCCAAGACCTGGGGCTCGCCGACCATGTCGCCGCATTGCGGCGACGAGGTCAAATATGGCGTGGCCGAAAAGGTAACGGAGCGGCTCAAGGCAATGCAGGCGAAGGGCGCGCTTTTCACCGGCCAAAAAATCCGCGATCTCGTAACCGTCAATGGCGTGCGCGTGACGACAGAAGACGGCACCTGGGGGCTTGTGCGCGCCTCCTCCAACAAGCCGGAACTCGTGGTCGTCGTCGAAAGCCCGGTCTCGGAAGCCAGGATGCGCGAGATGTTCGCGGCGATCGATGGTGTGTTGCGCGAAAACCCGGAGGTCGGCGCCTATAATCAGACCATATAGACATGGCAAAACCCGCCCTCAAATGCGGCCGATGGGGCGCGATCCTGTTGGCCATGGCCGCGGCCTCGCCGTCAGCGGCCGCTCCGGACACACAAAGCGGCACCGCATTGCCCGCGGAATGCGATGGTCTCAAGACCCTCGCGGTGCCATCGGGGGACGCACCCCCGGCATCGATGGCGGCCTCTCTCAAAGGCTGCAGTTCGGAAGCGCTCTATTACGGAATCGGGGTTCCGAAGGATCCCGTCCGTGCCCGGCAATGTGCTTATCTCGAACGGCAAGATCCAGATGCGGGCTGGCCCAATCTCTTCGCTGCGACCGGCATGCTGATGACGATCTACGCCAATGGCATCGGTGCTTCCCGCAACCTCGATCTCGCGATGAAATTCGCCTGCGAGATCGATGGCGCGCCAGCCGAAGAAGAAGGCTGGATCGCGCATCTGCAAAAACTCAAGAGCGAACATTGGCAGGGCCGGGACTTCAGCCCGTGCGACGACATCACGAGCGGCGCGGCTATGGGCTTTTGTGAAGCGCATGAGGCAAAGCTCGCGGACGCCGTGCGGGCCGAAAAGCTCGCTGACATCACGGCAGGCTGGTCCGGCGCCGAACGCAAAAGCTTCGCAGCCCTGGACAAAGCGAAGAATGCCTATGCCGCGGCGGTGGCTGAAAACGAGGTCGATATGTCAGGGACCGCGCGCGGCGCCCTGTTCATCGCGGCCAAAGAGGCGGCGGACAGCCAGTTTCTCGCGACGCTGGAAAAAACCGTCAGCGGCACTCTGCCTTCCGTCTCCCCGTCTGATTTCGCGGAGGCGGACAATAAACTCAATGCGCTTTATCAAAAAATCCAAAAGAGCAGCGAACCCTCCGGCTGGGGGACCGTGACAAAGGAGGGAATCCAGAAAACCGAGTGTATTTGGCTTGCCTACCGCGACGCCTTTGTTGATTTTGCGAAGCGCAAATTTCCATCGCTCGCGCCGGAGAGTTTGAAGCTGGTGCTGACGCAGGACAGGATCAAATCGCTCGAAAATTTCGCCAGCTGATTCCTGGAGATCACTGGAATCGTGTCACCACAGAGAATAGACGCTGGAGGCTTGTGCGCGTCATGACGGAAAACCAATTTTCAAGGAGTGAGAAATGAAAACTTTACGGGTTGCCGCGTGCGCTGGCTTGATCATGTTAGAGACGCCTGCCGTTCAGGCACAGCAACCCGTCTCAGCCAATGAGGCACGGGAGATCGCGCGCGAGGCCTATATCTACGCTTACCCGCTGGTGCTGATGCAGGTGACGAGACAGGTCTCGACGAATGTCGGCGAACCTACAGGGCTGAAGGCACCGGTTAATCAACTCGCCCATGCTCGCGAGTTCCCCGACCCGTCCTTCACGACCGTCGTTCGGCCGAATGCCGATACGCTCTACACCGCCCTGACCTATGACGTGTCCAAGGAACCGCTCGTCGTTAGCATTCCCGATTCTGGCGGACGATATTATCTTTTGCCTTGCCTGGACTATTGGACCGATGTGTTCACGGTCCCCGGCAAGCGGACGACGGGCACCGGCGCGCAGACTTTCGCTATTGTCGGGCCGAACTGGCGCGGAAGCTTGCCGGCCGGCGTCGAGCGATACAACAGCCCGACGGGATCCGGACTGCTGATCGGCCGCACGCAGACCAATGGCAAGCCGGACTATGAGGCCGTTCACAAATTCCAGGATGGCATGAAGGCCGTTCCACTGAGCGCCTACGGCAAGCCCTTCACGCCGCCGAAGGGCAAGGTCAATCCCAACCAGGATATGGGCGCGCCGCCCGATCAGGTCGACAAGATGGATGCGTCGGCCTTCTTTGCCATGTTCGCGGAACTGATGAAGAACAATCCGCCACATGCCAATGATTACCCAATCCTTGAGCGCATGAAGCGGATTGGCATCGAGCCCGGCAAGAGCTTCTCACTCGCGTCCGCGCCGAAGGAAGTGCAGGAGGCACTGAATGGTATTCCTGAAGTAGCGCTCAAGCAGATCAAAACGGCTATGAGCCATTCCGGCGTGTTGGCGAATGGCTGGCGCACCAATCTTACCGCCAATGGCACATATGGCACGGACTATCTGCATCGGGCCGGTGTCGCCTATGGCGGGCTTGGGGCGAATGTCATTGAGGACGCCGTTTATCCGACCGCTTTCGCAGACGCCGAAGGCCAGCCGTTCAGCAGCGAAAAGCGCTATGCCCTTCACTTCGAGAAGGACCAGATCCCGCCAACGCGTGCCTTCTGGTCGCTGACGATGTATGACGAGCGTCAGCTGTTCGCTGCCAATCCGATCAACCGCTACGCGATCGGCGATCGTGACAACCTCGCCTTCAACCCCGATGGTTCGCTCGACCTCTACATTCAGCGTGAGTCGCCCGGCAAGGAGAAGGAATCGAACTGGCTGCCAACGCCAAAGAGCGGTCCGTTCACTATGAACCTGCGTCTCTACTGGCCCAAGGCTGAAGTGCTCAATGGCTCATGGGCGCCGCCTCCGGTGGAGCGGGTGGATTGAGCGGACGGTTTTCATCCCAAGCCATTGGGCGGGCATGACCGGCGGCACTTGCGCGCTGTCCTGGTCAGCGCCGGCCAAAAAACATCTCTCAAGATCGGCAAGCCCGGAAGTGTGTAGAGAACCCTCACAGATTGTGTTTCGCCCAAGCGTCGCGCACTTGCTCGTC
>DATJLX010000068.1:0-9283 GCA_035509135.1 Methylocella sp. | reverse complement strand
ATCCATCAATGGAAGAGCAACGGGAGCCGCAGGGCTCCCGTTATCACAATGAACGGCGGTTGGAAATTTAGGCGGCGGCGAGCTGGCGCAACACGTAGGAAAGAATCCCGCCGTTGTTGAAATATTCGAGCTCGTCGAGGGTTGCGATCCGGCAGAGCAAAGGCACTTTCTCCACTTTTCCATCGGAATAAGTGATCTCGGCCTCCATCGTCTGGCGCGGCTTCAGCGTGCTGCCGAGACCAAGAATGGTTACCTGCTCGTCGCCCTTGAGGCCAAGCGTTTTCCACGTCGTGCCAGGTTCAAAGGTGAGCGGCAGAACCCCCATGCCGACGAGATTCGAGCGGTGAATGCGCTCGAAGGATTCCGCGATGACCGCCCGGACTCCCAGCAATTTGGTGCCCTTGGCCGCCCAGTCGCGCGAGGAGCCATTGCCATATTCGGCGCCCGCGAAGACAACCAGCGGAACGCCCTCCTGCTCATATTTCACTGCCGCCTCGAAGATCGGCATTTCGGTGCCGTCCGGCCAATGCTTGGTCAGGCCGCCTTCCGGCACGATGCCGTCCTTTTGCAGGATGAAATTCTTGATTCTGATATTGGCAAAGGTTCCGCGCATCATGATCTCATGATTGCCGCGCCGCGTGCCATATTGATTGAAATCACCTTTCGAGATTTGCCGCTCGAGCAGATACTGGCCGGCGGGCGACGCCTCCTTGATCGAACCCGCGGGCGAAATATGGTCGGTCGTGATCTTGTCGCCGAAGAGCGCCAGAATGCGGGCGTTCTCAATGTCCTGGACCGGCTCCGGCGCCATTTTCAGTCCCTCGAAATAAGGCGGGTTGCGCACATAGGTTGAGCCGATATCCCATTTGTAGGTCTCGCCCGAGGGCGCCTTCACCTTGCGCCAATGGGTGTCGCCCTTGAAGACATCGGCGTAACGCGCCTTGAACACTTTCTTGGTCACGAATTGATCGATCATTTCGGCAATTTCGTCCTGCGACGGCCAGATGTCCTTCAAAAACACCGGGTGGCCCTTTTTGTCATGGCCGAGCGGCTCACTGGTGAGATCGATTGCGACCGTGCCCGCCAGCGCATGGGCGACGACAAGCGGCGGCGAGGCGAGGTAATTGGCCTGGACATCGGGGCTGACGCGCCCCTCGAAATTGCGGTTGCCGGAGAGAACCGCCGCGGCAATGATGCCATTGTCGTTGATGGTTTTCGAGATTTCCGGGGCCAACGGACCCGAATTGCCAATGCAGGTCGTGCAGCCGAAGCCGACCAAATTGAAACCGATCTTGTCGAGCGATTTCTGCAGCCCGGACGCCGCAAGATATTCGGCGACCACCTGACTTCCGGGCGCAAGCGAGGTCTTCACCCATGGCTTGACGCCAATCCCCTTGGCGATGGCGTTGCGGGCCAAGAGACCGGCGCCGATTAACACGCTCGGGTTCGAGGTATTCGTGCAGGAGGTGATCGCGGCAATCACCACATCGCCGTGGCCAAGATCGAAATTCTTCCCCTCGACCGGATAGCGATGCGCGATCGCGCCGGGCTTTTTATATTCGCTGTCGAGGGCGGCCTTGAAGCCGGCGCCGACAGAGCCGAGCGCGACCCGTCCTTCGGGACGCTTGGGGCCCGCCATCGACGGCACGACAGTGGCGAGATCGAGCGACAGCGTATCGGTGAAGACGGGATCGGGAGTCGTCTTGGTGCGATACAGGCCTTGCGCCTTCGCATAGGCTTCGACGAGCGCGACACGGGCCGGTGTACGCGCCGACGTCGCGAGATAAGAAAGCGTCTCCGCATCGATGGGGAAGAAACCGCAGGTCGCGCCATAGTCCGGCGCCATATTGGCGATTGTCGCGCGATCGGCGAGCGACAAATGATCGAGGCCGGAGCCGTAAAATTCAACGAATTTGCCGACAACCCCTTTTTGCCGCAACATCTGCGTGATGGTGAGCACCAGATCCGTGGCCGTCACCCCGGCGGCCAGCGCACCGGTCAGCCGGAAGCCGATCACCTCCGGCAACAGCATGGAAAGCGGCTGGCCGAGCATGCAGGCCTCGGCCTCGATGCCGCCGACACCCCAGCCCAGCACCGAGAGCCCATTCACCATGGTCGTATGCGAATCGGTGCCAACGAGCGTATCGGGATAAGCGACCTCAACCGTCGAGGCCTTGCCGCGCGGCGGCGCATATTTTTCCTTGCGGGTCCAGACGGTCTGGGCGAGATATTCGAGATTGACCTGATGGCAAATCCCGGTGCCTGGGGGAACGACACGGAAATTGTCGAACGAGCCCTGCCCCCATTTCAAGAAGCGGTAACGCTCGCCATTGCGGCCATATTCGAGATCGACATTGGTCTTAAAGGCCTTGCTATTGCCGAACGCATCGACGATCACCGAATGATCGATGACGAGATCAACGGGCACCAGCGGATTGATCTTCTGCGGATCGCCGCCAAGTTTCGTCATGGCGTCGCGCATCGCGGCCAAATCGACGACAGCCGGCACGCCGGTGAAATCCTGCATCAGAACCCGGGCGGGACGAAATGCAATCTCGCGTTCCTCCTTGCCCTTGTTGGTGAGCCATGCGGCAACCCCCTCGATGTCTTGCTTAGTGACCGAGCGGCCATCCTCGAAGCGAAGCAGATTCTCAAGAAGGATCTTCATCGAGAACGGCAGCTCCGACACGCCCGCAAGACCATGTTTCTCCGCCGTCTTGAGCGAGAAATAATGATAGGTCTTTGAGCCGACCATGAGGGTCTTGCGGCTTTTAAAACTGTCGAGCGAAGTCATGAATCTTCCCGGCAAGCTGATCTGAAAAAGTAGGAGCCGTTTCGCTTATAATTAATTTTCCCGCCAAGGGCTACATGGATGATAGATGGTAAGCGTTGTCTTCGTCATTTTGGCTGCCCATGGTTTAATCAGCATGCACCTTTCTGCCTCAAGGCTTACCGTTGAACGCGGCGGGCGGATTGTCTTTTCGGATCTCTCTTTCGGCCTCGACAACGGGGAAAGTCTGACCGTCACCGGACCCAATGGGGCTGGCAAATCGACGCTCCTGCGGGCGCTCGCCGGACTGTTGCCGCTCGCCGAGGGCGCGGTCTCGCTGACACCGGGATCGGAGGCGACGCTCGCCGAACAGGCCCATTACGTGGGGCATGCAGACGCCCTTAAAAACCTTCTCACCGTCACCGAAAATTTGGCCTTTCTCGGCCCGCTGCTCGATGCCGGCCGGGGCGGCTTGGCGATGGAAAAGACGCTCGCGGACCTTGGCCTTTCGCATGTCGCGAGCGTGCCCGCGGCCTATCTCTCGGCTGGACAGAAGCGGCGCGTCGCTCTCGCCAAACTCCTCCTCGTGACGCGCCCCGTGTGGCTTCTGGATGAGCCCTTGACCGCCCTCGACGCGGCCTCCCAAAAGCTCATGGTGAAGATCATGGAAGCGCATCTGGCGCAAGGCGGGATGATCGTCACCGCAACCCATGCGCAACTCGGCCTTCCCGGGCCGGAGCTGCGGCTCGGGGCGCTGGCATGAAATACATGAAATATAAGCGTGACTATCCGGCAACGCACGCGCCAAGATCGCCCGTTTTCGCGCTTTTCATGCGTGATCTTCGGGTTTCACGGCGCATCGGCGGCGGCACCAGCCTTGGCCTCGTCTTTTTTCTGATCCTCGTCACCCTGAGCGCTTTCGCGATCGGCCCCGATCTCGCGCTTCTCGGCAAGATCGCTCCCGCCATCCTTTGGATTTCCGGCCTGCTTGCGACATTGCTTGGCCTCGACAGGCTTTTCCAGGCGGATCACGAGGATGGCTCACTCGATCTCCTTTTGATGAGCGGCACGCCGCTCGAAGTCATTGTTCTCGTGAAATGTCTCGCCCACTGGATCCTGACCGGCCTGCCGCTGGCCGCCGCGGCGCCCATTTTTGGCCTGATGCTCAACCTTCCGGTAAGCCAGCTTTGGTGCGTCACCCTTTCGTTGCTGGCCGGCACGCCTGCCCTCACCCTGATTGGCGCAATCGGCGCGGCGCTGACGGTCAGCCTGCGGCGCGGTGGGCTTTTGCTCGCAGTTTTGATCTTGCCGCTTTGCGTGCCGGTCCTGATCTTCGGCGTCGCGGCGGCCAGCGCGGGGCCTGATTCCACGGTTCCCTTTGCAACGCCGTTTCTCATTCTTTGCGCGCTCACCCTGATCGCCCTCGCCGGCGCGCCTTTCGCGGCAGCTTTTGCCTTGCGGCAGACGAGCACGTGACCGGAGCTTGAGGAGGACCAGAACTCAAAAAAGTTGCAGACTTTTTTGGATCATGCGCTAGAAGAACTCCCATGAAAACCTTGCTGCTCATCCCTTGCCTGGCCGGCGCCCTGATCTTGTCAAGCGCCGTGCCGACCCTCGCAGCCCATCTCCCCGGCACCGGAGAGTATGAGCTCAGCCAAGCCGACGCCTGCCGGACCAATTGCCAGATGAATGCGAAAGCCTGCCGGGAGCAATGCACGGATCCCGAAGAACTACAGCAATGCATTGTTGATTGCGACAGTTTTGCGTGCAAGGCAAATTGCGATGCCTTCGAGAACAAATGCAAGCAGCACTGTCCAAGTCCGGGAGGTTGACCCTTGCCGTGAGATGAAGCGTCGCGCGGGCTTTGTTATGACGGATGATCATATTCAACATCATCGGATTCAGCGCTTTTAAAACCTCGTTCCAGGGGCCGCAGTCATTTACTTGGAAAACAGCGCCAGCGCCTCGGCGGAAAGCACCCCGCCGGTGAGGGCGATCGAGGCGAAGGGGGCGGCATCCGCCACCGCACGGCTGGTCAGCATGATCTGACCAATCTTCGTTGCCAGTTCATCGATGGAGGCGGCAAAGACCACCCGGCCGATGCCACACCACACTATGGCGCCCATGCACATGGGGCAGGGTTCGCCGGAGGTATAAAGCGTTGTCCCCTTGAGCTCGCTGGCGGGCCTCTCCGCGACAAAGCGGCGAATCGCCACCATTTCACCATGTGCCGTCGGGTCATTGGTGGTCTTGCCTAGGTTGCGTCCTCTCGCAAGGACCTTGCCGTCCCCGACGATGACCGCGCCAAAGGGCAGGTCCGCCTCCGCGGCCTCGGCGAGCGCCATCCGCATAAAATGCTCGTCGCCGGGTATCGTTGCCATCCGCATCCCCTCCGCCCTGGCCCGGCCCGGCGCGCCAAGGGTAGCCCCGCCAAGACCCACGGCCAGCAAATTCGCCAGTGTTTGGCGCCGATCGCGCTTCACGTGCCTTCCTCGTCCGTCAAGGAGACAAAAATCAGCACGCCAAGCATGGCCATCAGAGTGCGGAAGGCGCTTTGAACAGCGTCAAAATCCCGTGCCTGCCACATGCCGAACCATTCGCCGCCCACGGCGACAAAGCCGCCCTCGTAAAGCAGAAAGCCCAGCGTTAGCCCGGCGATCGCCTTGCCCTTGGCGGCTTGAAATTGCGGTGTTTTGGCTCGAACCCGCCGAACCATCGAAAAAGCACCGCTGAGACAGAGCGCGGAGATGGCAATCTCCGTCGCGATGATCAGGATATAGCTGGCATGATGCAGAATGGGCGAAGTCACCGCGCGCCAATGAATGCGCGACGCGGCGGGGACATCGTCCATGTCGAGGACCTCCGTGACAAATCCGAAATTTGTCCAATAATCCGTGAGATTGCCGAAGGCGACCAGTGCCACGTAGAAGCCTATAACGGCGACACAAAAAATCTTGGCAAGGCGAATGGCTAGCACGCGGACCCCCCATCCTTATTACCATGATCCGGCAAGACCTGTTGCGGCTTTCTCCCGGGCGCGGGTCGTTTTGCCCATCAATTGACATCGCCCATCGAACCGGATGAGACCGCCTCGCGGGAAAACGCTCTGTAGCTCCTAGGCGCCTCGCCAAAACGCTGTTTAAAGGCCCGGCTGAAATGCGACAAATCATTGAATCCCCAGCGAAAAGCGATGCGAGATACGGGCTGCCCTTTGAGGGATTGAGACTGCAAATCTCTGCGGCAGCGCTCAAGTCTGCGGCTCCAAACATAACGCATCAGCGAGGTTTCTTCGTCCTTGAACAGGTCATTGATGTAACGCGGCGACAGTGTGACGCCGCTCGCCGCCAAAGCGGCACTCAGGCCAGGATCACCGAGGTTTTGCTCGACGAAATCCTTGATCCTGAACAGCAGCATCGCACGGGTCCAGGTCTGTTGAACCGCCGCCGGCCGGACTGAGGCGAGCGTCAAAGCTAAAAGGCTGGCGCACTGTTCCGCGAGGCCGGCAAAGTCGCGCATAGGCAATTCGCCGGCCTGGCTGGCGCAGGAACGAATGAAGTTTCCGGTAATCGCCCCCATGCCTCCATTTCCGGGAATGCGTAAAGCGGTGCAGTGCTCTATGCCGGGCACCCTGTCCCTTAGCATCGGACGAGGAATCGAGACGATCAGTTTGGTAAAACGCGCCGGGCAGACGATGCGGTGCGGCCGCGTCGCGTCATAAAGCGTCATGTCGCCTGGCTGTAAAACCGCATCTCGCCCATTCTGCTCTAGCCAATAGAGGCCAGAAAGCAGAACAACCGCAAAGTAGGCGTCATGGCAGTTGTGGACGGGCTCTTTAGGCAATCGTTCGAGAACGATGGCGTTCGACCGAATCGAAGAGAGACGCAGCTCATTCCATTGGTAGATTGTCATCTCATTGAAGAGGCGGCCGCCCGCAGGCGGCGTAATCTCGACATTCGTGTATTCCCGACCGATGACCTCGCGCAGCCAGGCGCGGCGTTGCGAGACCGGGAGATCATTGGTCGAGAGTTTCATGCACATCGTCACTCACGCCCCCATAACTTTGCTGCCTCGGCGCGCAACCCGTTGCCCATCATCGCGCTGCCCAAGTGCCGTTTCAATCAAGTTTTTGCGCCCTCTCAGCCATGCGGCCGGTCGTGTCAATCGTTATGATCCCGCGACTCATTCTTAATTTAAATACCGGCAAAGAGGGAACACTATGAAAACTTCCACTCAAAATGCGCCAAATACCGTGTTGTTGAGAGGCGCCGCTTTGTGGCTTTTGATGGCCTTGCTGTTGGCCTGGTGCTTGGTTGGCGTTGCGCTTGGCGTTCCTTTCATGAAAGCCTTATTCGCGGGCAAACAGACACGTCTTCTTCAGTCGCATATCGATTTTCTCTTGATGACCGCCTTGATATTGGGGATTTACGCGGCCCGCATTCCCCTCCATTGGACCATTCGCTGGGCCATGGTGATTGGCGCCTTCGGCAATTCCAGCCTGTTTCTGCTGGAAGCGATATTTCCAGTGCTGGAACCGTCGGCCGCCGCGGAAGGCTTCTTCCCGGCGATCTTCCACCTCTACACTTTCGCAAGCATCTTAACGACAACCTATGGGTTTGGCGGGGCGGCAATCACGGTTCTGTGGTCATCGTTTCACAGCACCCACTCCGGCCGGTTGTTCAACGAATGAACTTCATTGTGGCTCTGGTTCATTTTGCCTGCGCCGTGCAGACCACGGCGTCGTTCAAAACATAGCAGATCGACATCATGCCGGTGCGCAGATCGACCCGGAACACGCCCCCCTCGCCTTGGTGGTGGGATGCAACCAGCGAATATTCGCTCGGCGTTTGAGGACCGGCGCCCTCTCCGGCGGGATAGCAAAGAGTGACGCCGACGGTCGAGGAGTCCTTCAAGCCATATTGACAGGCGCCGATCTCCCCCGTCGTCCGGTCGAGGCGATAGACCCGGTTCAGATCGGTTTCGGGCGCCGCCAGAAATTCATAGTTCGCCGCCAAGGCCCCCCGCGCGGCCGCGAGCAAAGCCAACGCCGCCGAGACCAAGAGCCCCATGCGCGGCGAGACGTTTGGCGAAAACCCCATGGTGCCAGCTCCCCTCATGCGATGCCAAAGTGATTCGAAGGCCGTTCCTTTATACGCAAGTATACGCAAGAGGCGCGCCGAGCGAGAGCCCTGCGGCAGCCTTGAAAGGCCACGGGAGCGGTGATCGGAGGACGCGATCTTGACCATGCCAGCTTTGCCGCCTATGCCCTTCGCAATGCCGCAACGTCCCCCTCCCCCGCTCCTCGTCTTCGATCTCGACGGCACGCTCGCCGAAACCGCGGGCGACCTTGTCGCCACCTTGAACGTCATTCTCGCCCGCGAGGGCCTCGCCGGGATCGACCTCGCGGAAGCGCGCCCGATGGTCGGCGGCGGTGCCCGGCTTTTGATCCAGCGCGGACTTTCCGCGCATGGCATCAAGGTCAGTGACGCCCGTCTCGATACCATGCTGGCCGATTTTTTAGCCTATTACGAGGAGCATATCGCGGATGAGACGACCTTGTTTCCTGGTGTCGCGGCGGCGCTCGAGCGCTTCGAGGCGGCGGGATTTGCTTTTGCCGTCTGCACCAACAAGCTCGAACATTCGTCCGTGCTCTTGCTGACGGCGCTTGGAATCGCGGGCCGGTTCCGGGCGATCTGCGGCAAGGATACATTTCCGATCAGCAAACCCAATGGCGAGGTCTTGCTGCAAACCATCGCACGGGCTGGCGGCGATCGCCGCCGGACGGTCATGATCGGCGATTCAAAGACCGACATCGATACCGCGCGCAATGCCCGCGTCCCTGTCATCGCGGTCAATTTCGGCTATACCAGCGAGCCCGTCGATATGTTCAAGCCGGACCGGGTGATCGGCCATTATGGCGAACTCTGGGACGCCGTGGAGGCACTGGGCGTCGCATAGAGCAGGATCTTTCCGGAACAACGCAGAGTTACGCGCAAGATCATGCCCCTTGGGAAACGATCCCAACGTCAAATCGCCTTGACTTGGCCTGCTGGCGTTTTCATAAAGGACCGGCCATCGCAACGGGCGCGTAGCTCAGCGGGAGAGCACTCCCTTCACACGGGAGGGGTCACAGGTTCAATCCCTGTCGCGCCCACCATTAAAGCGTTGATTTTATCAATCATTCCCGAATGACAATCGCGCAAGCTGCGCAAGTCAAACCAAATCCAAAGCAAGATGGAATATGTTCCATCAGCGTTCATAGGCGCGCCTTCCTACATATTGCATGGCTTAGTAATTAGGCCAGCGGGAACAAGTCCTTTCATATGAGAAGGAAAATATGAATCCGATGTGCATGTTGTTGGAGGTTGATACCCATAATTGGCTGCCCCTCCGCTCGGCTTAAAATCTGCAATAATACTAACCATACAAGCGATCGTAGTGGTATAAGCGCCGCAACTTGGGGCGTTTGCTGAAAAAAAGGGCGATGCAAAGCCGGGTGATGAAGTTGTATTAGTT
>DATJLX010000067.1:0-19705 GCA_035509135.1 Methylocella sp. | reverse complement strand
CAGGCCTTGACTGTTGCAGCATGCCAGAGCGCGATGCCGGTCGAACGCGAGAGCGAGTCCCGTTTGCGGCAGCGACGAAGCGCGCTCGCGCTCTTGGCCGAAAATGGCGTTCAGCCGGAAACGTGGCCAAGTCTGCGCAATCTGATGCAGGACCGCGATCCCAAAATCGCGGTATCCGCGTGCAAAATCTGTCTCATGAGCGCTCCGGAGCCGGAAAAGCGCGATGCCGTTTTACGCTTGACCAGCTTGCTGCCGGAGGCGGATTTTCTGCTTGAGCAAGAGATACAGCACTGCCTTGCGAAATAATTTTGATAGAACAGAAGAAGAATAAGCAAGCGGATCTTACCCGCCGCTTCCTGTCCGCCAATACTACGGGAAAACCGATCGGGGACTGTAGGGCCGATCCCGAAGAGGAAGCGCGGGCTCGCGAGCGACCAATCACCCAATAACAGAATGCACACAGTCTAAAAGCGCTTGACCCAATCCGCAATATATCAATTAAATTTATAGAATTAATTGTGTAATAACACTGAAATAAACAAAGTTCATTTCGGTTGCCGTGGATCAACGGCCTTCGCCGCTTTATATGGGTAATGTGTTAAAAGCCGTTTGTCCCCGGATATAAAGGGGTAGGTCGGCAGGATATGGAAACTGGAGGAGGAACTCCCATGGATCGTCGTGAATTCATTGCCGTCGCTGGTACCGTCGCCGCGGCAGCCTCGGCTTCACAGGCATTTGCCCAGGTGACTGAAGAACCGGATATGCACCCTCCGAAATTCAAAGCCCTCGAGGAAGCAGCCGGGCATTGCGTCGCGACGGGCAAGGATTGTCTCCGGCATTGCCTCGCGATGTATAAGATGAAGGACACGAGCATGTCGGACTGCGCTGACTCGGCCTACCAACTCGTTGCTGCCTGCAGCGCGCTAGCCACGCTTGCGGCGGACAATTCCGAGCATACCGGACACTTAGCCAAGGTTGTCGCTATGGTATGCCGGGACTGCCAGAAAGAATGCGAAAAATTCCCCAAGATCGCCGAATGCAAAGCTTGCGGGGAATCGTGTAAGGCTTGCGCCGCAGAATGCGACAAGGTCGCTGCCTAATATTTTATTTTGATCGCAAGGGAGCGCGGCAGAGATTGGACCGCGCTCTCCGCCTGGTGGGGATCCAATCCTATTATGGCGACAATGGCCTCTATTGTCGCGTGGTCCCGCCGCTTTAGCAAAGACGTAACCCTGACACCGCCTTGATAGGCCATGAGGCCAGAGCGCGCGGGTGGTTGGCGGGATTTGCATTTAGGCATGCGCGGGAATAGATGAAACCATGCTCAACTACGCCTCTCCAACCCAATTTCTTCGGGTTGCCCGTGTTCTCGTCCCGGTGTCGGCGACACTGACGGCGCTGCTTTTGAGTGTGGGCCTTTATCTCGCTTTCTTTGTCGCTCCTCCTGATTATCAGCAAGGCGAGACGGTCCGGATCATGTATTTGCACGTGCCGGCCGCCTGGCTTGCCATGTTGATCTATCTCATCATGACGTCGGCGGCGCTCGGCACGCTTGTTTGGCGTCATCCTCTGGCCGACGCGGCGCAAAAATCGGCGGCGGCGCTCGGGGCCGGTTTCACCTTGCTCTGCCTTGGCACCGGCTCACTCTGGGGCAAGCCCATGTGGGGCACGTGGTGGGTCTGGGATGCGCGGCTCACATCGGTTCTTGTACTGTTCTTGATCTATCTCGGCCTCGTGGCTTTGTGGCGCACCATCGAGGATCCAGGCAAGGCCGCGCGGGCCGCGGCGATTTTCACCCTCGTCGGCGCGGTCAACATCCCAATCATCAAATTTTCTGTCGATTGGTGGAACACCCTGCATCAGCCGGCTTCGGTCTTCCGCCTTGGCGGTCCCGCCATCGCACCTTCCATGCTGTGGCCACTCGTGGTGATGGCGCTGGCTTTCACCTGTCTGTTCGTCACGCTCTATCTAATGGCGATCCGCAACGAAATCCTCCGCCGGCGCTTGCGCCGCCTGTCGATCCTGGCGGCGGACGCAAAAGAGACAAGCTCAACAGGCGCGTCCGCATGGGAGGCGGCTTATGAACCATGATTCCCATTTTGGCTTCGTGATCGCGGCCTATGCCCTTGCCTTTTTCATCGTTGCTGGAATGGTTGTGACGATTTTGGCGGATTACCTGAATTTGAAACAGGCGCTCTCCTCATTTGCCTTGCGGGAGAGACAGCAAGCCGGGAAAGAATCGAAGGGCCGGGATATCAATCCGCAAAGCCCGGATCCGGAAAGTTCGACCTAGATGGCAATGATCGCGCCCCGGCCCGGCGCTGGCTCGCAGTCAGCGCGGCGGCCCTTTCTTATTTTTGTCCCTCTGCTTCTTTTCGCGGCTCTGGTGGCGCTGTTTTTCGTGCGTCTTTACTCGGGCGACGCCTCGCTTCTGCCCTCGGCGCTGATCGGCAAGGAGGTTCCCGCCTTTGTTTTGCCGCCGGTCGAAGGATTGCAGGACGAGCCAGGATTTTCCGACGCGGATCTCCGCCAAGGCAAAGTGACACTCATCAACGTCTTTGCCTCCTGGTGCGTGCCATGCCATCAGGAACATGCGCTGATCATGCGGCTTTCGGCGGAGCCGGCTCTTACCGGCGAGGGGGTGCGTTTGTTCGGGCTTGCCTACAAGGACGATCCTCAGAACATCAAGCGCTTTCTTGCCGATGGGGGGAACCCATTTGGGCGGATCGGTGCCGACCGCAAGGGGCGGGTCGCGATCGACTGGGGGGTCTATGGCGTGCCGGAAACCTTCATCGTCAAAGGCGACGGCACGATTGCCTACCGTTTCGTAGGACCGATCAGCGAGGACACCTACCGGAATACGATTTTGCCTGAGATCGAACAAGCGCTGCGGTGATTAAGCCGGTTTGGAATCCAGCCTGCGGCTCACCTACGCTTGCAGCGCTTTGTCGGTTTGCCTGTAGCCTTCTTTCGCACGCTCTTCGATCGTCTCGGGGGAGAAATCGCTGCCCCCAAGCCCTAAAACTTGGTTTGGACGCGTGATCGAAATAATTCGCGGAACGCGAATGTAGTGACGCCTCGCCACCGTCTGGTAGGCGGGGTTGTCCTTGAGTGGATTGCCCTCAGGAAAATTTTCGAGGGCCTCCATCAAATCAGCGACCTCGTCGATCCGCCGCAGCATTTTCACATCCTCCAACGTTTTATTGGCGAATTGGAGGTTTTGCATCCGCACCGTGACCTCCTGCATATTGCTCGGGACCGGCGCCTGATTGGGAAACAGGTTAACGACATAAATGGTCCGGTCGGCGCCCACCGTGGTATCAAGTCTATCGAGCACGGCGCCAAGCGGCGTGTTGTCGAATAAACCTCCATCCCAGTAGGATTTCCCGCCGATCACCGTCATCGGAAACGACGGCGGCAAGCTGCCGCTCGCGACAATGTGGTCCAAGGACAGCCCCTGATCATGGCTGTAGAAATAGGCGATCTCGCCCGCTTCGACATCGGTCGCGCTCACCAGCAGGCCGGGTGTGGCCTGCGGATCGGCCAGAGACTTAAGATCAACCAATTGGGAGAGTGTCTGGCGGAGCGGCTCCGTGTCATAAATATTGGTCCAGGTTGGCAAGGCGTAATAGTCCAGCCGCGGCACGAAGAAATTCGGGTTGCCCAAGGCGGACGCATAGGGCTGCAAAGGCGGCGGTAAAAACAGACCCGCCACGGTGATCTTTTGCCAGAAGGCCTCTAACGCTTCGAGTGGCTTTAATCCCACGGCTGGCCGCGCCAGAAGCACCGCAGTAATCGCACCGATCGACACACCGGCGATGATGTCGGGCGCGAAAGCCTCATCCTGATAAAGCCGGCGCGCCGCTCCGAGCTCGTAGGCACCAAGCGCGCCGCCTCCTTGCAGGACCAAAGCCGAGCGCGCCTTCTGCGCCATGCCAAGCTCATTAAGTGGTTTTTCCACGCGGGAATCTATCCCTGCTATGCCGCACGAGCAAGCCATTCCAAGTCTCTAAGGATTAAGTCTGACACGATTGGGGTGCAGGATTTGAGGTCACTTAGCGGCGCTTCCTGCTGCCCCCCACGCATGCAGGATCTTGTGGATCCATGACAGCTGTGGCCCGGTCAGCACCGCCTCGGTCACGGCCCCGCAAGAATATCCATTGTTGCCCTTGGCCCTGATGGCCACCGCCACCAGCGCTGGCCGGCCAACGGCAAAGACCGGCCCACCGGAGTCGCCCGTGCAGCCGCCAAGCCCGGTGCCATCGGGGTCGATCAATTTGATATAAAGGGATGATTCAGGTTTGATCACGGCGAGAACACCGGTCCGCAAGATGCCTGGGGTGCCGTGTTCGATCTCGTCAGCTATGCCAAAGCCCACGATGCGCAACGGCTGCCCGGTCTTCATCCGGAAAGAATCCGTCAGTTCGACAGGTTTGAAGACGGCAGGCAGCGGCTCGACAAGGCGCAAAAGCGCGAGATCGATGGTGACCGAATTCGGCTCCCCGGAATTGGGTCTGTAGTCTGGGTGAATGGCGATCGATCCGACATCGAAAAAAACAAGCTTGCCCAGTTGGTTGCGAAAAAACACCTGCGTGTTTGAAGGGTCGGAGACACAATGCGCGGCGGTCAGGACAATGTCCGGAGCGATGACGCTGGCGCTGCAATAGCTCGCACCCTCACCGCTGCTGCTGTCCAAGACCATGACGACATAGGGTGCGAACTCGGGCGCCAGCCGGGCGGGCCCAACGAGAGCAAAGGCCGGAGCCATGAATGTCAGGCTGGACAGGAATCCCGCCATCGCGCAGAGGACCAGGGTCAAAACTGGCAAAAATGCCGTTGCGAGCGAAAGAATTCGACAATATCCGCGCATTTTCGGAATATTCATGGCCCATTCATTGTTGCTGCGCCAGCCTTGTAGCATGATATCGTTTGTTGTCCTCCTTGTGGCGGTCTATCTTGGGTCGGGGGCCGCTGCGCGGACGGAACCCCAGCATGAGCGCGTCTGCTTTTCGACGGCGGAGACGCGCGACAAAATTTCCGCGCATGGTCTTTCCGAGCCCTTTCATGCCATGCGGAGCACGGCCGGCCGGCTGCAAGCGGACGCGCTTGGTGTCAAGCTTTGCCGCTGGAGCGAGGAACTCGTCTATGAATTGAGTTTCTTGCGCCACGATGGCCATGTGGTTCACGTTTTTATCGATGCCAAGACGGGACAGGCCATAGGTCCGAAGAATGAGGATTGAACGGCCAAGGGCTGGAAAATGGCGGAGTCCCTTTCTCCGTTTGATTCAATTTAAATGGCAACGCGGCCTCCCGTGAGATGGGGCCTTTCAAACAAGGGATCTAAGCGTGCGGCTGCTTGTTGTCGAGGATGATAAGGACCTCAATCGTCAGATTGTTTCGGCGCTTTCACAGGCAGGCTATGCGGTCGACCGGGCCTTCGACGGCGAGGAAGGGTGGTTTTTGGGGGACACAGAGCCTTATGATGCCGTCATCCTGGATTTGGGTTTGCCGAAAAAGGACGGTGTTTCCGTGCTCAGTGAATGGCGCCGGACCGGGCGCGTGATGCCGGTCCTGATATTGACCGCGCGCGACCGTTGGAGCGACAAGGTTCAGGGATTTGATGCGGGGGCCGACGATTACGTCGCCAAGCCTTTTCATATCGAGGAAATTCTTGCTCGGATGCGCGCCCTTCTCCGGCGCGCGGCCGGTCACGCAACGAGTGAATTTCACTGCGGTCCAGTGTGGCTCGATGCCCGCGCGGGGAGGGTTTCGGTCGATGGCAGCCCGGTCAAGCTGACCTCGCACGAATATAGGCTCTTGTCTTATTTGATGCATCACGCCGGGAGAATCGTATCGCGCAGCGAGATCGTCGAACATCTCTATGAACAAGATTTCGACCGTGATTCCAATACGATCGAGGTTTTTGTCGGACGCCTGCGCAAGAAGCTCGGCGTCGAAATCATTCAGACAGTACGCGGTCTTGGCTATATTTTGGCGGCGCCCGAAACAGAGGGTAAGGCTGGCAAGCCGCGACGAACCGAGCCTTCTACTGGAAGGTGATGCCAAAAACGGAGCCCCGCTGCTATACGACGCCGGCTCCTTCTTGAATTCGAATCATGGATGGAGTCCCCCACGAGCTGGCAAGATGAAGTTGGGCCGGGCGGATATTTGCCGGTGGCGGTTCATGCAAAAAGGCGAAGAGGAAAAGTGGCATTCCGGTCTGGTATTCCCAGACACTGCGTCCCCACGGCCGAGGCCACGCTCCATCGCGAAGCGGCTGTTCTTCTCCGCCGCGCTGTTAAGTTTTACCATTCTGCTCGTCGCGGGTCTCGTTCTCTCGACCATCTACCGCCGCACCACCGTTGCCAATTTCGATGAGCGTCTTGACGTTTACTTGCATGAGCTCGTCGCCGATATTGCAATGGCCGGTGCAGATAGCCACGTCACACCAGGCCAGCTCGGTGAGCCGCAATTCGAACTGCCCTTGTCCGGCTGGTATTGGCAACTCACGCGCTTGGATGTGCCGAAGCCGGAGATCAGCAGTTCGCGCTCGCTGTTTGCGGCAAAGCTTCCGCGTCTGTCCGATTCCGGTGTCGCCGCCGGTGCCGGGGGGGCTCGCCGAGGCTATGCGAAAGGTCCCGATGACCGTGTTCTGCGAATGGTCGAACGCATCATCGATACGGGCGATCAGGGAATTTTTCTCGTTCAAGTGGCCGCGACGACGGAAGAGATCGACCACCAAATCTCCCGTTTCGAATTTGACCTCGTCTTGACCTTTATCGTTCTCGCATTTGCCCTTGTTGTCTCGTCGGCGGCGCAGCTCCGCTATGGCTTGAAACCGCTTTGGCAATTGCAGGAAGGGGTCGCCGCGATCCGGCGTGGCGAAGCCGAGAAAATCGAAGGCGATTTTCCGCAGGACCTCGCGCCGCTTGCCAGCGAACTCAATCTCTTGATTGATGCCAACCGCAATGTGGTGGAGCGCGCCCGCACCCAAGTCGGCAACCTCGCCCATGCCTTGAAAACACCGCTCAGCGTGATCATCAACGAGGCAGAGATCGATCCCGGCCCCCTCTCGGCGAAAGTGAAGGAGCAGGCGGCGATCATGCGTGATCGGGTTTCCTATTATCTGAATCGTGCCCGTGTCGCGGTGAGGGTGCGGACGCTCGGGGGGGTCACAGAGGTTGTGCCATCCGCCGAAGCCTTGGTCCGCACCTTCGAAAAAATCTATTCGGAGAAGGCGGTCAGCTTCCGGCTCATGGTCCGCGGCGCTATTCGCTTTCCTGGAGAACGGCAGGATTTCGAGGAAATGGTTGGCAATCTTATCGACAATGCGGGCAAATGGGCATGCCACGCGGTGACGATCACGATCGACATGGAGCCCTGGCGCAATCTTTCCGAACGCCGTTTCTTCCGCGTGACGATCGATGACGACGGCCCTGGACTAGCGCCCGAACTGCGCCAGGCCGCGCTGTCACGTGGCAAACGCCTTGACGAAACGAAACCTGGCTCGGGCCTTGGCCTCTCCATCGTTGCCGATCTGGCGTCGCTCCATGGCGGCGATTTAATCCTTGAAGATAGCCCCGCAGGCGGGTTGCGCGCTAGCTTGCGGCTTCCCTCGGCATAGAGCCTCGCTGCGCTGGCCGATTTTGTCGTCCAATAAGCCTTGCAAGAGCCCTGGCAATCACTATTAAGGCTCCATGTTGTGGTTGATTTTTGCCTTGCTCACCGCCGCCGCGGTCATGAGCGTCCTATGGCCGCTAGCGAAAACCCCGCGCCGGGTTGGGCGCGGCGAAATCGGCGTCGCGCTCTACAAGGCCCAGCTCGCCGAGATTGAACGGGACGAAGCGCAAAGCGTTGTCGCGCTGGAAGATGCGCAAGCTGCCAAGGCTGAGGCGGCGCGCCGCCTGATGGCGGCAACGGAAGCGCCGGTTGAATCAGCGCTGGCGGCGTCTCCAAGGAGAATTTGGATTGCTGGTGCTATTGCGCTTTTCGTTCCGGCCCTTTCTTTGTCCCTTTATGCAAGGATTGGCCATCCGGAGCTGCCCGATGCACCGCTCGCGGAGCGGCTTGCGGCCACGCCCGCGCGCATGGATTTGGCCGTCGCGATCGCCAAGATTGAAACGCATCTTTCGCAACATCCCGAGGATGGGCGCGGTTATGAGGTTTTGGCACCGGTTTATCTCCGCTTGGGCCGAGCTGAGGATGCTGTTCATGCGGCGCGTAAAGCCTTGCGCCTGCTTGGTGGCAGTTCCGGACGATATGCCGTTTACGGCGAAGCGTTGGTCAGCGCCGCCGATGGTGTGGTGACGTCGGAAGCGAAACAATCATTCGAGGCGGCGATGTCGCAAGATCCCGCGGCCGCCAAGCCTCGCTTTTTTCTTGGCCTTGCCGCCGAGCAGGCAGGAGACAAGGCCCGCGCGAGAGATTTTTGGGGCAAACTCCTCGACGAAGCGCCGCAAGGCGCGCCTTGGGCACAAGCGCTGCGCGAACGCTTGGCGGCACTGGGAGAAGGGCCGCAGGCCCCGCAGGATCGCATGGCGGCCAGGATAGAGGCTCTACCTGATGCCGCGCGGATGGGCGCCATTCGCGGCATGGTCGAGGGGCTCGCGGCGCGGCTGGCGCAAAACGGCCAGGACCTCGAAGGCTGGCTTCGCTTGGTCCGCTCCTATACGGTCTTGCATGAAGCCGAAAAGGCCCGCTCGGCGCTCATCGAGGCAAAACGCAATCTCGCGGGCGATCCAAACGCCATCGCGCGCATTGAGGCGCTCGCGCGGGAACTCGGGCTTGAAGGCTAATCTTCATTATGACGCGCAAAAAATCATGACTCGCAAAAAACGCCGTCTCCTCCTGATCTCCTCCGCGCTCGCCGTGCTCGGCCTCGCTTTGGGGCTTGTCCTCATCGCGTTGCGCGACAATATTGTCTTTTTCTATGGGCCAAGCGAGCTGGCACAAAAGGCACCGCGGGTAGGTCAAAGGCTGCGCATCGGCGGATTGGTGAAGCAAGGCTCGCTTCTGCGCGAAGGCGAGAACACGGTTCGCTTCGCGGTTACCGACACCAAGCAAGAAGTTCAGGTGACCTATACGGGCGTGCTGCCTGATCTCTTTCGGGAAGGGCAGGGCGTTGTCGCCGAGGGAACCCTTGGTGGTGACAAAATCTTTCACGCCGACAGCATTCTCGCCAAGCATGATGAACGCTACATGCCGCGCGAGGTTGCCGATGCCTTGAAAAAGCAAGGGGTCTGGCGGGAGGGCGAGGAAGCGGCAAGCGTGAACAAATGAGGATACGCCGGTGAGGACCAGGGCCCGTATTTTGAGTGAGAGACGCGCATGATTGTCGAAACCGGCCATTATGCGTTGGTCCTCGCTCTCGCGCTCGCGCTTGTGAATTCCGTCTTGCCGTTATGGGGCAGCATCGCCGAGGACAAGCGCCTGATGGCCGTCGCGCCGCCGGTTGCGCTGATGGGATTTGGCCTCGTGGCTTACGCCTATTTGGCCTTGACCCTGGCGCATGTTCAATCGGATTTCTCGCTCGTCAATGTCGTCGAGAATTCTCATTCCGCTAAGCCTTTGATCTACAAAATAACTGGTGTGTGGGGCAATCACGAAGGCTCAATGCTTTTGTGGGTCTTGGTTCTGTCGCTGTTCGCGGCCGCGGTCGCCTTGTTTTCACGATCGATGCCGGACGATCTCCGCGCCAATGTGCTGGCCGTGCAATCCTGGATCGCGGCGGCGTTTCTTCTGTTCATTCTGCTGACGTCCAACCCTTTCGCGAGGCTTGCCAATCCGCCAGCGGAAGGCAATGATCTGAACCCGCTCCTTCAAGACCCAGGTCTTGCCATCCATCCGCCCTTGCTTTATCTCGGCTATGTCGGGCTTTCGATCACTTACTCCTTTGCAGCGGCGGCCTTGATTTCGGGACGGATCGATGCGGTGTTCGCGCGTTTCATGCGGCCTTGGACACTGATCGCCTGGATTTCCTTGACGCTCGGTATAGCGATGGGCTCCTATTGGGCCTATTATACGCTGGGCTGGGGCGGCTTCTGGTTCTGGGACCCGGTCGAGAATGCCTCATTGATGCCATGGCTCGCCGCCACCGCGCTGTTGCATTGCACGGCGGTGATGGAAAAGCGGGAAGCCCTCAAAATCTGGACGATCTTCCTTGCGATTCTCGCCTTCTCCTTGTCGCTCGTCGGAACCTTCCTTGTTCGCTCTGGTGTCTTGACATCCGTCCATGCTTTCGCGAGCGACCCCACGCGGGGGGTCTTCATTCTCCTTATTCTCGTCATCTTTATCGGCGGATCGCTCGCGCTCTTTGGCCTGCGCGCAGGCGGTCTGAAGCAGGGCGGCCTCTTCTCGCCCGTCTCGCGGGAAGGCGCGCTTGTCCTTAACAATCTGTTTTTGACGACTGGCTGCGCCACGGTTTTTGTCGGCACCCTTTATCCGCTGGCGCTTGAAGCCGTGACAGGGGAAAAAATTTCGGTCGGCGCACCGTTCTTCAATCTGACCTTTGTCCCCTTGTTTATTCCGCTGTTTATCCTGATGCCAGTTGGCCAGTTGCTTCCCTGGAAGCGCGGCGATCTTGCAGGGGTCGCGCAAAGGCTTACCGCGGCCTTTGGGGCGGGGCTGATCTTCATGGCTGCTCTTGCGGCGTGGCGCGGCGGGCCTGCGGTCAGTGTGATTCTCTCGGGCGTCGCTCTTTATGTGATCGTCGGCGCTTTTCTCGATCTTGGAAGGCGTGTTTTCGGCGGCGGCATGTCCGCGAGCCTTGTGAGCCAAAGGGCGCTCGGCCTGCCGCGTCATACCCTCGGAACCGCTTTAGCGCATGCGGGGCTCGGAGTGACCTTGCTCGGCCTTGCCGCGACCGGCTGGGGCACCGAGAAGATCACCGTTTTGAAGCCTGGTGAAAGGGTCGATATTGGGCCTTACGAGCTCAGCTTCGAGGGCGTCGTGCCGCGCAATGGCCCGAACTATTCCGAGCTTGCCGGGCGCACGGTCATCCGCGCCAAGGATGGCGCTATCGTCGCGGCGATCGAACCAGCAACGCGCTTCTATCCGGCGCGCGGCATGAACAGATCGGAGGCAGGGATTGCAACACTTGGCTTTGGCCAAGTCTATATGAGCATCGCCGATGTTGCGGCCAATGGCGCGGTCAATGCCCGGATCTTCTGGAAGCCGCTCGTCGCCTTGATCTGGATCGGTGCCCTGATCATGGCTTTCGGCGGCGGTCTGTCGCTGAGTGACAGGAGTTTCCGGGTCGGTATCGCGCGCCGCGCCCGCAAGGTGCAAGCTGTAAGCCCGCAACCGGCAGAATGACGATGGCGCGCGCGCGCTGGGCGATCCTGGCTTCACTGTTATTCTTGACGCCGCTTGCGGCAAGGGCGGTTCAGCCTGATGAAATCATGGGCGACCCGAAGCTCGAGGCAAGGGCGCGTGCGCTCTCCGCCGAATTGCGTTGCATGGTTTGCCAGAACGAATCGATTGACGAATCCAATGCGGATCTTGCCCGCGATTTGCGGCTGCTCGTGCGGGAACGGCTTCAGGCGGGCGATAGCGATGAACAGATACGTGCCTTTCTCGTTCGCCGCTACGGCGATTTCATTTTGCTGAAGCCGCCTTTCAAGCTGGAAACCTGGCTGCTCTGGGGCGCGCCTTTCCTCGTGCTTCTCATGGGGATCTCGATCATCCTTGTTGCCCGGCGCCGGCAACAGAGTTTCACCGCGGCAAATCCCTTGTCCGAAGCCGAACGCGCTAAGCTTGACGCCATACTCGGCGACGAGGGCCCTGAAGTTTAAGCAGGAAGATTGAAAACGCGACCTGGCACCAGCTCTCCTTTTTCGATGGCGCCAATGGCGACGACCACGCCGCCACAGGCGGCATAGGCGGAGCCGTCAAACGGCGCGTCATCGCCGCGCAAGAGAACGGATTGACCACGCCTCAGTCTCGCGGCGGCGCTGGAATCGACCACGACGCGCGGCACTTCCATTAATCCCGCCTCGACGCGGCGCAAGGCCTGGAGGCCGGACGCGGCGTCATCCAAATCTTGCAAGCGGACGGCGTCCCTTTCGTAGAACGGCCCTACTCGGGTCCGCCGCAAGGCGCTGACATGGCCGTAGCAGCCAAGGAGTCTGCCAAGATCGCGGGCGATCGCACGCACATAGGTTCCCTTGCCGCAGCGGGCTTCGAAGACCGCTTCGTCCTCGCCGACGCCGGTGAGATCGAGTGCATGAATTGTCACTGGACGAGGAGACAAAGCCGGCGCCTCGCCTTCGCGCGCGAGATCATAAGCGCGCTCGCCATTGATCTTGATCGCCGAATAAGAAGGCGGCAGTTGCAGGATTGTCCCGATGAAACCCGGCAACAGCGCGCGAATCTCGGCTTCGGCCGGCCGTGTGGAAGATTGCGCGACAATCCTGCCATCGGAATCGTCCGTGTCCGTTTCAACCCCCCAACGCACCGTGAACCGGTAAGCCTTTTCGCCATCTTGAACGAATGGCACGGTTTTTGTTGCTTCGCCAAATGCCACGGGTAAAATGCCGGTGGCAAGCGGGTCGAGCGTGCCGGCATGCCCGGCCTTTTTGGCGTTGAAAATCCTCTTCAGCACGGAGACGGCGTGGGTCGAGTTCATGCCCGCCGGTTTGTCGAGCACCACCCAGCCGTGAATTTCTTTTCGCGTCGAGGTGCGGGCTCTCATACGGGCTTTTCTTGCTTTTCGGCCAAATCGCGTTTCACTTCCGGCAATTCGAGCAAGGCGTCGATCCTGGCGCCATAGTCGAAGCTCCGGTCCGCCTTGAAGCGAATGTCGGGCGCGAATCGCAGATTGACCCGCCTCGCAATCTCACTGCGCAGGAATTTCTTATGCCGGTCGAGCGCGGTCAAGACTTCGGCGATATTCTTGCCGCCGAGTGGCATGATATAAATCGTGGCGAGCTTCAAATCGGGGCTCATCCGAACTTCCGGAATCGTCACGGCCTGGCCCTCGAGAATGGGATCGCCGGCGACCGACCGGAGAAGAAGCTCGGACACGGTATGGCGGATCAGTTCGGCCACGCGCAGCATCCTTTGCGATGGCTCGCCGCCTGGCTGGTGGTGGACTCTAGACATGGGAACTCCGGCGGCTATTGCCGCTTAAAACACGGCGGGTTTGACACCCAAAGCCGCAATCGATGTTTCGGAAGGGCGGGTTTCGCTGCTTTTTTCAGTCTCAACCCCTGAGTCACAGCGAGCGCCTGATCTCCTGGACGGTATAGCATTCGATCACATCACCGATCCGCATGTCCTGGTAGTTCTCGAACGCCATCCCGCATTCCTGACCTGCTTGTACTTCCTTGACCTCGTCCTTGAAGCGTTTCAAGGTTGAGAGCTTGCCTTCATGCACCACGACATTGTCGCGGATCAACCGGACATGGGCGCCCCGCTGAACCGTGCCCTCCGTGACGCGGCAGCCGGCGACCTTGCCGACTTTCGAAATCGTGAAGACCTCCAGGATTTCAGCATTGCCAAGCATGTCCTCGCGCAAGGTTGGCGCGAGAAGACCAGACATCGCCGCCTTCACGTCATCGACGAGATTATAGATAATATTGTAGTAGCGGATTTCGATACCCGACTGCTCGGCAAGAGCCCTGGCTTCTTTATGGGCGCGCACATTGAAGCCAATCACGGCCGCCCGCGAGGCTTCAGCCAAGGTAATATCCGACTCGGTGATGCCGCCGACGCCGGCATGGATCACGCGGGCGGCAACCTCCTCGGTATTCAGCTTTTCGAGCGTGGCGACGATCGCCTCAACCGAACCCTGAACATCGCCCTTGATGACGAGCGGGAACTCCTTGCGGCCTGCTGTCTTCAACTGGCTCATCATATCCGCGAGCGATCCGCGCGCGATCGTACCCCGCGCGGCGGCCTTTTCGCGCCTTTGCCTCTCGCGATATTCGGTGATTTCCCGCGCTCTTGTTTCACTCTCGACCACGGCGACGCGGTCGCCCGCCTCGGGCGAGCCGGAAAAGCCCAGAACCTCGACCGGCGTTGAGGGACCTGCCTCCGTCCGGGCATCGCCGGTGTCGCCAAGGAGCGCCCGCACGCGGCCCCATTGGGAGCCGCCGATGATCACATCGCCGACCTTGAGCGTACCGCGCTGCACCAGCACCGTCGCCACGGGTCCACGGCCCTTGTCGAGACGCGCCTCGATGACCGTGCCTTCGGCGGGCCGCGCCGGATTGGCCTTCAGATCGAGCAGCTCGGCCTGCAAGGAGATCAGATCGAGCAGCTTGTCGAGATTGATATTCTTGGTCGCCGAAACCTCGACTTCGAGCGTCTCACCGCCGAGGCTTTCGACCTGCACCTCATGTTGAAGCAATTCACTGCGCACGCGTTCGGGTTTGGCGTCGGGCTTGTCGATCTTGTTGATCGCCACGATCAGCGGGACATTGGCGGCACGCGCATGGGCGATCGCTTCCGCCGTCTGCGGCATGACGCCATCGTCGGCCGCGACAACGAGAACAACAATGTCAGTCACCTTGGCGCCGCGCGCCCGCATTGCCGTGAAGGCCGCGTGACCGGGGGTGTCGATGAATGTGACCTTTCCGCCGTTCGGCGCGACGATCTGATAGGCACCGATATGCTGGGTGATGCCGCCCGCCTCGCCGGAAACGACATTGGCATGACGGATCGCATCGAGCAGCGACGTCTTGCCATGATCGACATGACCCATGATCGTGACGACCGGCGGGCGCGGCAGGAGATTTTCGCCCGTGTCCGGCGTATCGAAGAGCCCTTCTTCGACATCGGCCTCGGCGACCCGTTTCACCGTGTGTCCGAGTTCCTCGGCAATGAGTTGCGCCGTATCCGCGTCGATCACGTCGGTGATTTTCGCCATTTGCCCTTGCTTCATCAGAAGCTTGATGACATCGACGCCGCGCTCGGACATGCGGCCGGCGAGCTCCTGGATCGTGATCGTCTCGGGCAGGATCACTTCCCGCGTGAGCTTTTCCTTAACTTCACTGGCGTGGCCCTTGAGCCGTTGAACGCGGCGGCGGAAAGCCGCGACGGATCGTGTGCGTTCTTCTTCTTCTCCCGTGACATTGGCGACCGTCAGGCGGCCCCGGCTTTTTTGCTCGGCGCCCCGGGCAGGGCGTGGAATGGCTGCCTTCACCGGCATTCCGGGACGGCGAACAAGATGCGGTGTTTCCTCTTCCTCGACGAGCGGCGGTCTTGATGCTGGAGCAAGGGCGGTGGGGGGCACGGCGACGGGCGGGCTCGCCGCTGGCGGCCTGCGCATGGCTGGGCCGGAGGGAGCAGGCGTCGGCTCGCCGCCGGCGAGACGCCGTTTGGCCTCCGTTTCCGAGCGGCGCTTGGCTTCCGCCTCTTGCGCCCGGCGTATTTCTTCCTCACGTTTGCGGGCTTCAGCCGCGGCCCGCTCTTCACGCTCGCGGGTCTCCCGCTCTTCCCGGACCTTGGCCTCGGTCTCGGCACGCTTTCGATCTTCAACCTCGCGTTCGCGGGCATCGGTCAGGGCGCGCGAGCGGGCTTCGCGCTCCTCTTCCGTCAGCGACCGTAAAATCACTCCGGATGACGTCCGCTGCGGCGGCGCTTGAGTGGGGGCGGGGGCCTGGGGGCGCGGTTTTGTTGGGGGGGACGCGGGCGCCGGGGATGGGGCGACCACCGCCTCGCGCGGGGGATGAGCCTCCCCTGGGGTGATCGCCCGGCGCTTCACTTTCTCGACGACGACCGCTTTCGAGCGTCCGTGCGAAAAGCTCTGGCGCACCATGCCCGCCTCGACCGGCCGCTTCAAGGTCAGCCGCTTGGCCGGAGCGACGCTCAGCGTCGTGTCACCAGGGTTTTTGCTGTCATTCATCAGTCTAACATTCCCGGGCCCGCGCCCATTCGGTTTCATTGCGCCGGATGCCCGGCCTGTTCGTCAATGGCGTTCGATTCGATTGCATTCAACTTTGGATCGGACACCCGGTCAGGACTTTCCACCCCAGGCGTTCCAGACCGATAAAGCGTCAACTTCCGGCAACGCCCCAAAAAGCCTTCGCTTGCCGGTCCTTGGATCAGAGCCGCATGTATCACATTTGCGCGTCCCAATGCCAAATCCAATTGGCCGGACGAAAACAGTTTTATGCGTGGTATTGCCTGGTCACTGTCATAGCATCGGTGCAGGTCTTGCCCCAGTTTGCGAAACCCGTCGGCGCCGCAGTCCGCCGCATGAACGAGCCCGGCTATGGCGCGCAAGGCGATCGCCTGTTCAGCTTTGGCAAAGCCAGTGATGACGAGCCCCGCTTTGTTGGCCATCGACAAAGCCTGGAGACAATCCTTTGTCAACAGAGCTTCGATTTCGGCCGCTAAACTTTCCGGTGCCACGACCTTCGTCTTGAACCCACGCGAGAAAGCTTGCCGTTTGACTGCTTCCGTAACCCGATCAGCCCGGGCCGTCACCCAAACGCCACGCCCCGGCAATTTGCGTCCGATATCGGGCGCCACGATTGTCCCGGGGCCGATCACGAAGCGAATCATCTCCTCCGGCGAACCCTTCGTCTGGGTGACGATACAGGTTCGCTCGAGGGACCCTTCCGCGGCGCGGAGTCCGGCTCTCGTCAAATGCATCTCTCCTCGAGCATGATCCCTTCAAGTTGAAGCGATCGTGATTACTATCACACTGTTTCGCCACACGAAGGCTCTCGGTCCAGGAACGAGAGGGTTGAGGGCAAGCACTCCATCGGAGGCCGCCCTAGCCGCCGCCGGTCTCATTTGCAAAGAGGTCTTCCGCCGTGGGGCTAGGCAGCGCATCGATCCATCCCGCTTTCACCCGCGCCGTCATGATGAGGGTTTCCGCCTCCTCGCGCGAGATCTCGAATCCGTCAAGAATGCCGGCGTGTTTCGTCGTCTCGCCATCCTTGCGTTCGTTCCAGCCGACAAGATCATCTGTGGCGCAGCCAGCGAGGTCTTCGACGGTCTTGATCCCATTCTCGCCAAATTTGACAAGCATCGCGGTTGTCACTCCGGATACATCCTTGAGGTCGTCAGAAACGCCAAGCTCAAGGCGATGGGCATCCTGTTCCGCCTCGACCCTCGCCAAATAATCATGCGCGCGGGACTGAATTTCCGCCGCCATGTCTTGGTCGAACCCCTCAATCGCGGCGACCTCGGACGGCTCCACGAACGCCAATTCCTCTACCGACCGGAAGCCTTCTGACGCCAGCAGCTGGCCAACAACTTCGTCGACATTCAGGGCTTTCATGAAGACGTTCGTGCGTTCGACAAATTCCTTCTGCCGGCGTTCCGATTCCTCGGCCTCGGTCAAAATATCGATATCCCAGCCGGTGAGCTGCGACGCCAACCGGACATTTTGTCCACGGCGCCCAATCGCCAGGGAGAGCTGGTCATCGGGCACGACAACTTCGATCCGCGCGGAATCCTCGTCGAGCACGACTTTGACAACTTCCGCCGGCTGCAGTGCATTGACGATGAAGGTGGCGGCATCCGGCGACCAAGGGATGATATCGATCTTTTCCCCTTGCAATTCATTGACGACCGCCTGCACCCGCGAGCCCCGCATTCCAACGCAGGCGCCGACCGGATCGATCGACGTATCCCTCGAAATGACCGCGATCTTGGCGCGCGAGCCGGGATCGCGGGCGACCGATTTGACCTCGATGACGCCGTCGTAGATTTCCGGCACTTCCTGGCGAAACAGCTTGGCCATGAATTGCGGATGCGTGCGCGACAGAAAAATCTGCGGCCCGCGCTGCTCGCGACGCACGTCATAGACATAGGCGCGGGCGCGGTCGCCGGGCCGGAAGACCTCGCGCGGAATCAATTCGTCCCGCCGGATCGTGGCCTCGCCGCGCCCAAGATCGATGATCACATTGCCATATTCGACCCGTTTCACGACGCCGTTGACGATATCGCCGATCCTGTCCTTATATTCCTGATATTGCCGGTCACGCTCGGCTTCGCGGACCTTCTGCACGATGACCTGCTTGGCCGATTGCGCGGCGATCCGTCCGAAATCGAAGGGCGGCAAGGTTTCCGCGATCCAATCGCCCACCTGGGCCGCCGGGTTTTTCTTGCGCGCCTCGGCGACCGTGATTTGCGTGGCGTCGTTCTCGATCTGATCGACAACGAGAAGCAGACGGGAAAACCGGATCTCGCCGGTTTTCGGATTGATTTCGGCGCGAACCTCGGTTTCTTGACCGTAACGGGACCGCGCGGCTTTCTGAATGGCGTCTTCCATCGAGGCGAGAACAATTTGGCGGTCGATCGATTTTTCCCGCGCGACGGCGTCGGCGATCTGCAAGAGTTCGAGCCTATTGGCGCTGACTGCCATCTTCTCTGTCTCCTGTTCCAGGCGGGGTCACACCAGGGCGGCGTGGCACCCGTAATTGATTTTTCACTGGGTTGGCTCGCTTGGTGCTGGCCCGTTTCAAATTAGGCATCACCCCGGCGGGCAGCATGGGTTTTGCCTTGAGGGCCCCTCGGGCGAAGCGGCCGGGTCCGCGCCGTGGGCCTGGGATGCTGGCGTCGTCCGCTGTGGCCTCGCTGGGGTCTGTTTCGAAGCCGCCCGCTTGATCTTGCGCCGCTTTCGCTGCCCTCAGCGACTGACGAATCAGGGCTTCCGTCAAAACGAGCCTGGCCTCGGCAATATCAAGGAGTGGAAGCTCGACTTTTTCCGCTTCTCCCGGCTTGGCGTCGCTGCGATCGAGAATGACCACGGCATTTATGCCGTCGCCCTCGACCGCATCGATCAGACCGCGGAAACGCTTGCGGCCGCCGATTCCGGTGTTCATTTCGATCCGCGCTTCATGCGCCAAGGCCCGCCGGAAATCCGAGACCCGAACGAGGGGCCGGTCGATGCCCGGCGAGGAAATCTCGAGGCGATAAGCGGTTTTCACCGGATCCTCGACATCGAGGACCGGCGACAGGGCCGCGCTCACGACCTCGCAATCATCGATACTCAACGAACCGTCCGGCCGTTCCACCATGATCTGCACGGTCATCCCGGCCTGTGCCGAAAGCTTCACCCGGACCAGCCGGTATCCAAGACCCGCCAAAACGGGTTGCGCAAGATGCGCAACGCGTGCGGCGGCCCCCGTTTCCTCGATCAGGCGCGGTTCGTCGAGGGTGCCTTGCACCTGCATGGCTCTGTTTTCGTAATCCAAATTTTGCCGGTCCATCGCCGGTTCGCTCCGGCTCCCAAACATCCAGGACTCATGCTTCGGCCCCAAAGGCAGCCCAAAAGGCAATAAAAAAGAGCGGGTCCCGGAGGGCCCACTCTCAATAAAGCGATTGTTTCGATTGAACAACCGTTATGAGAAGCATGAACGTGAAACCTATATAGAGCAAGAGGGCCATTCGTGCAAGCTCCCGAAGCACGAAGACTAGCGGGAGTGTTCTAATTTCAGCGATGGTCCCACACGTGCGCATAGGACCATCGCAAGTTTTAATCTGGAGGCATATCTGGTAACTGCATCCAGAGCGTGGGCTGCACTATGGTCATGCCTATTGTTGAAAAAGGATTATCCGCGATCCAACCATGGCCATCCTGAAAATACCCAATCGTATAGAACTTTTGCATGAGCGGAGGGCACGACGCAATAAGAAGCACACGAGTCCCGTCTCGTGGCGCAGAATCAACCCTTTGCCACATTGAATTAATTGGCATTTATAGCTTCCTCTTTGATTTTGATGATTTTTAAATGAAAGAAACGGC
>DATJLX010000066.1:0-13316 GCA_035509135.1 Methylocella sp. | reverse complement strand
GTTTTTCTTCGACCGGCTCAACCTGCCAACCCCCCTCGACACTTATTCTTTACCTGGTTGCTGGTGTGGACCATCGTATTTCGTAGGCCCGGATGGAATTCAGCGTATTGTAACAAGCCATGGCTCGTCCATACAGACTTGGCACGTGAATTCGCCCTCGCTCGGTCTCAACCCGGTGGGAAGCGCAGACGTTGCTAGTAGCGAGCAAGATCCCGGATTTTTCACGGTGGTTTCTTCAAATGGCACTCAAAATGGGAGCGCGATCATTTGGGCCGTTTCTCGTCCGGTTGATGACAATCCAGCACTCGTTAATCTCTATGCTTTTAACGCAATCGCCAATTGGGACGAGGGATGGCAATATACGCTGCTTTACTCCTCGCCCGCCGGATCCTGGCCAAATACCGGAGGCAATGCGAATATTGTCCCGGTTGTTGCCAATGGCAAGGTTTATGTCGCCACCAACCAATTGCTCACAATTTTCGGCGCCGGCGGGGGCAATGCCGCGAAAGTTGCGCCGAAACTGGCCTTGCAGCCCAATCAAGTTGCATCGCCCGGCAGCCTACACCTCATCAGCGGGACGGTCACGGCCATCGACCGGTCTATCCTTACACTTCAAACCCGCACTGGGAAAAGCGTGAAGATCGACGATGCGCAAGCGGTTCGAAATGACCGTGTTGTGGCGCCGCTAAGCGTCGGACTTCCTTTGACCGTGCGAGGATCGTTGATCGAGGGAAACGGCGCGCTGCTGGCGACAGTGATTGGCCGGGCAAAAGGGACCTCAGGCGAACTGTGGCCGCAGGATCGTTGAAGACGAGAATGCCTTTTCGCGATAGGCCGGGTGCGGCTGTCTGCTTCCGGCCTCACTTAAGAAGGGAAAACGGGCCAGCGGGAGGCTCGGAGGAGGGCGTGTTCCAGCACGGGCTTGGTCTTCGATGGGGCCTGAAGCGATAAGATGGAAACGTCGCATCAGGCCGCGGCAGCCTTGAGCTCGCTGCTTTAGCCCATCGCGGCCAGGGCCGTGTCTATAAAGAGATCGATTTCGTTTGGCTTTGTCGCAAAGGATGTCACCAGCCGGACGAAGGCTTCGTTGTCCGCAGGGGGCGCGCAGTCGAGGCTACTGATGGGACTTCTCCAAGGGTAGTAGAGTGCTCCTGTTCTTTTCAGCGCCGCATCGATCGCGCCGGGCAGAATGGCGAAGACTTCATTGGCTTCGCAAGGCCACGGCAGGCGGACGCCCGGGATCTTGGCCAAGCCTGCCGCGAGACGTCTCGCATGGTCGTTTGCCCGTGCTGCCAGTTCAAGCCAATGGCCGTTCTCGAGATAGCCAATCATTTGCGCGCCAAGAAATCGTCCTTTCGATAGAGTATGGCCGCTGCGTTTGCGTTGAAAGCGCAGGCTGGCGGCCCTCGGGAGATCGAAAAAGATCACCGCCTCGCAGGCGAGCGCGCCGTTCTTGGTGGCGCCGAATGACAAGACGTCGACGCCAGCCTTCCAGGTCATTTCAGCTGGCGTGCATTGGAGGGAAACAAGGGCATTGGCAAAACGGGCGCCGTCCATATGAACCATGAGCCCGGCATTATGGGCAAGAGTGGTCAGCTCGGCCAGTTCGTCGCAAGTGTAGATTGTTCCGCATTCGGTGACTTGCGAAAGAGACAAGGCGGCGGGCTGCACCTGCTTTTCAAGCCCTTGTGGAAAATCCGCAAGCACCGATTTGAAATCCGCTGGCGCGATCTTGCCGGCGCGGCCGGCAATGCCGATGAGCTTGGCGCCTCCAGTGAACATTTCCGGCGCGCCGCACTCATCGTCCATGACATGGGCTTGGGCATGGCAGAAGACCGCGCCGAATGGCGGAGACAGGGCGCCAAGCGCCAAGGCGTTGGCGGCGGTTCCGGTGCTAACTAGGAAACCAGCGGTCTCTCGTTCGAAAATCTCGGTGAGAAGCCGCATGGCCTTGGCCGTTAGAGGGTCGGCGCCATAGGCCGCGGCTTGGCCCTCATTCGCGGCAAGAACCGCGGCAAGGATGGCTTGACTGGCCCCGGTGGTGTTGTCGCTCGCGAAATCCATGGGTCTCCGGCCCGGTGGCTGACCGGGTGCAGCCCGGTGCAACCTGCGATCGGCCGTTGCGTGGCGACGGCCGACCATCTCTTTGCGCTGCCCACTGCGATTCGCAAAGACAATTTTCGACGCTTGTTAAACGCACGGAAATCTGCAATCTTATATCCTTAGGACAGCGTTACTGACCATTTAAGGCTGGGGATAGCGTCGGCGACGGACGCTTCTCAGCCGGAATTGGCGCAAATCCATAGTCGAAGCAGCGCAATGGACGCGGACGGGTTGCGCGCGCCAGGAAGGCAGGCGTGGCTCAGTTCTTGCCAGTAAGTCGCGGTCGCCCGGCGTAGCCTCAAGGCATGCGCAAGCGTCCCTGCGGCGGCACGGTTTTTAGGAAGGTGAGACAATGACCGATTCGATCTTGCCTGGCCCCCTCCACCTCGATCCCGGCCTGCCGGCCGCGCAAGGCCTCTATTCGCCAGCCAACGAGCATGACGCCTGCGGCGTCGGTTTTGTCGCCGACATGCACAATCGCAAGTCGCATGAGATTATTGGCATGGGCCTTGAGATTCTGCGCAATCTCGACCATCGCGGCGCCGTCGGCGCCGATCCCAAGGCGGGCGATGGCTGTGGCATGCTGGTCCAAATTCCGCACCGCTTTTTTGTCGAAAGGGCAAGCGAACTCGGTTTTGCCCTGCCAGCGCCTGGCGACTATGCGGTCGGCGCGCTGTTCCTCCCGCGCGATGCGGAAGGCCGCCGGATCGTCGAAGCCATTATTGAGAAAATGATTGCCGGCGAAGGGCAGATTCTTCTCGGCTGGCGGGATATGCCGGTCGATTCTTCCGTTCTCGGCGAGAGCGTCAAGCCCGCCGAACCCGTGAGCCGGCAGATTTTCATCAAGCGGGGCCCGCATATCGAAAATCAAACCGATTTCGAGCGGCGGCTCTTCATGGTGCGCAAGACGATCTCGAACGCGGTCCATAATCTGAACGACCAGCGCACGGCGGGGTTTTATCCGGTGTCGTTGTCGTCGCGCACCATCGTCTACAAAGGCTTGCTACTGGCGACGAAACTCGGTGTCTATTTCAAGGACCTTGCCGATCCGCTGTTCGAATCGGCGCTTTCACTTGTCCATCAGCGCTTTTCAACGAACACTTTTCCCACCTGGTCGCGGGCCCATCCCTATCGTTATGTCGCGCATAATGGCGAAATCAATACGCTGCGCGGCAATCTCAATTGGATGGCGGCGCGCCAGGCTTCGGTCGCCTCCGGTCTCTTTGGCAACGACATCAGTAAGCTCTGGCCGATCTCCTATGAGGGTCAATCGGACACGGCCTGCTTCGACAACGCGCTCGAGTTCCTCGTTCAGGGCGGCTATTCGCTCGTCCATGCGATGATGATGCTTATTCCGGAAGCCTGGGCGGGCAACCCTTTGATGGATCCGGAGCGCCGCGCTTTCTACGAATATCATGCCGCGATGATGGAGCCCTGGGATGGGCCGGCTGCCGTCGCCTTTACCGATGGCCGCCAGATCGGCGCGACGCTCGATCGCAATGGATTGCGTCCGGCGCGCTACATCGTCACCAGCGACGGACTCGTCGTGCTGGCCTCGGAAGCCGGTGTTCTACCGATCGCCGAAGAGCGGATCCTTACAAGCTGGCGCTTGCAGCCAGGCAAGATGCTGCTCGTTGATCTTGAGCAAGGCCGCATTATTTCGGATGATGAGATCAAACACACCCTTGCCGCGTCGCATCCCTATGCCGAATGGGTCAAGCGCACCCAGATCGTGCTCGAGGATATGGATCTCGCGGTGCATCCGCGTTCGCCGCGCAGCGATGTCACGCTTTTGGATCGCCAGCAGGCCTTCGGTTACACCCAGGAGGATCTCTCGCTGCTGCTGCCGCCAATGGCAGTGACTGGCCAGGAAGCGGTCGGCTCAATGGGCACCGATACGCCGATTTCGGCGCTGTCAACGCAGCCAAAGCTGCTCTATACTTATTTCAAGCAACATTTCGCGCAAGTGACCAATCCGCCGATCGATCCGATCCGCGAGGAACTGGTCATGAGCCTCGTCTCATTCATTGGGCCGCGTCCCAACATTCTCGACCACGAAGGCAATGCCAAGAAGAAGCGGCTGGAAGTCCGGCAGCCGATTCTCACCAATGGCGACCTCGAAAAAATCCGTTCGATTGCGCATTTCGAGGAGGCTTTTGATACCAAGACCCTCGACATGACCTATCATGCGGAGAGCGGCGCCAAGGGCATGGCCGAAGCGCTCACCAAGCTTTGCGAGAGGGCCGAGCATGCAGTCAACAGCGGCTTCAATATCATCATCCTCTCTGACCGTTTGACGGGCCCAGACCGGATTGCGATCCCGGCGCTGCTCGCGACAGCAGCGGTGCATCATCATTTGATCCGCAAGGGACTTCGCACCTCGGTCGGCCTCGTCGTCGAAACCGGTGAAGCGCGCGAAGTTCACCATTTCGCGCTGCTTGCCGGCTACGGAGCGGAGGCGATCAACCCCTACCTCGCTTTCGAGACCCTCGCCGCCATGGCGCAGGATTTTCCCGATGAGGTCGATGGGCAGGAAGCGTGCAAGCGCTACATCAAGTCGATCGACAAGGGCCTGTTGAAAGTCATGTCGAAAATGGGCATTTCGACCTACCAGTCCTATTGCGGCGCCCAGATCTTCGACGCGGTCGGTCTCGCGGAGAACTTTGTTGACCGCTATTTCACCGGCACCGTGACGCAGATCGGCGGGGCCGGCCTTACCGAGGTCGCCGAGGAAACCGTCCGCCGCCATAGAGAAGCTTTCGGCAATGCACCACTCTATCGCAATGCCCTCGATGTTGGCGGCGATTACGCCTTCCGGATCCGCGGCGAGGCGCACTCTTGGTCGCCGCAATCGGTGTCGCTCCTGCAGCATGCCGTGCGGGGCAATGATGCGGCCGCCTATCGCGCCTATGCCGCCCTTTTGAACGAGGAAATCGCGCGGCCTTTGACGATACGCAGTCTCTTCCGGCTCAAGACGGCAGAGGAAGATGGCCGCCTTCCGGTGCCTTTGGAGGAGGTCGAACCGGCGCAAGCGATCGTGCGGCGGTTTTCAACCGGGGCGATGTCCTATGGTTCGATCTCGCGGGAGGCGCATACGACGCTCGCAATCGCGATGAACCGGATTGGCGGCAAATCGAATACCGGCGAGGGTGGCGAGGAGTCCGACCGCTACAAGCCGCTCCCAAATGGCGATTCGATGCGCTCGGCGATCAAACAGGTTGCCTCGGGGCGTTTCGGCGCCACCACCGAATATCTCGTCAACTCGGACATGATGCAGATCAAGATGGCGCAGGGCGCCAAGCCCGGCGAGGGCGGCCAATTGCCAGGACACAAGGTCGATGCCATCATCGCCAAGGTGCGTCACTCGACGCAAGGCGTCGGCCTTATCTCGCCGCCTCCGCATCATGACATCTATTCCATCGAGGATCTGGCGCAGCTTGTCTTCGACCTGAAGAATGTCAACCCGGAAGCCGATGTTTCGGTTAAGCTCGTGTCCGAGGTCGGTGTCGGAACCGTCGCCGCCGGTGTCTCCAAGGGCCGCGCCGATCATGTCACCATTTCTGGCTTCGAGGGCGGCACCGGGGCCTCGCCGCTTACCTCGATCAAGCACGCCGGCATTCCGTGGGAAATCGGCCTAGCCGAGACGCATCAGACCTTGGTCATGAACCGGCTGCGTTCGCGGATCGCGGTGCAGGTCGATGGCGGTTTGCGCACCGGCCGCGACGTCGTGGTCGGCGCGCTTCTGGGGGCCGATGAATTCGGCTTTGCCACCGCGCCTTTGATCGCTTCCGGCTGCATCATGATGCGCAAGTGCCATTTGAATACGTGTCCGGTCGGCATCGCGACACAAGACCCTGTGTTGCGCAAACGATTCACGGGCCAGCCGGAACATGTGATCAATTTCTTCTTCTTTGTCGCGGAGGAAGTGCGCGCTTTGATGGCGATGATGGGCTATCGCAGGCTCGACGAGATCATCGGGCAGATGCAGATGCTCGACAAGCACCAGGCAATCGAGCATTGGAAGGCACGCGGGCTCGATTTCTCGAAGCTCTTCCACAAGCCTGTCGCCGAGGAGGGGGAATCGATCTTCAATTCCACGCGGCAGGATCATGGGCTTGACAAGGTGCTGGATCGCAAGCTGATCACAGCGGCCAAGGATTCGATCGAAACCGGCGCCAGGATGACGATCGAAACCGCGATCAACAATACCGATCGCGCGACGGGTGCGATGTTATCGGGCGTCATTGCTCGCCGTCACGGGCATGCCGGGCTGGCCGACGACACGATCCATATCAAAGCCAAGGGGACCGCCGGACAAAGCTTTGGAGCCTGGCTTGCCGCCGGGGTCACTCTCGAACTCGATGGGCAAGCCAATGATTATGTCGGCAAGGGTCTCTCGGGCGGCCGGATCATTGTTTATCCCTCGGCGCAAGCCCGCTTCACGCCGGAAAAATCGATTATTATCGGCAACACCGCGCTTTATGGCGCGATCGCCGGCGAATGCTATTTCCGCGGCGTGGCCGGCGAACGTTTCGCGGTCCGCAATTCTGGCGCGATCGCGGTCGTCGAAGGAGCCGGCGATCACGGCTGCGAATATATGACGGGTGGGATTGTCGTCGTCATTGGCGAGACCGGGCGGAATTTCGCCGCCGGCATGTCGGGAGGCATCGCCTATGTCCTCGATGAGGATGGTAAATTCGCGCAGCGCTGCAATCTCGCCATGGTCGAGCTCGAACCCGTCGTGGAAGAAGAGGATTTGATGCAGAAGAATTATCATCATGGCGGCGACCTCGATTTCCACGGCCGCGTCGATGTGATGGGCGACATGACCCGCTTCGACGCCGAACGGCTGCATCAGCTGATCTCGAATCATGCGCGCTATACGGGGTCGGCGCGGGCCCACCAGATTCTGGATCAGTGGGATGAGTACAAGCCGAAATTCCGCAAGGTCATGCCGGTCGAATATCGCCGTGCGATCGAGGAACTGATCGCCAGAGGGGGAACACCAAGTCTCGCGGCGGCGGAATGACGGCGTGGCTTCGTCCCGGACGGGCGCGTGATCTTCGGACATATGCTCAGCGCTCGTGCTTGAAATGATCGTCATCAGGGGATTTTGCGACGCATGGGCAAGGTAACGGGGTTCCTCGAGATCGACCGGCGCGACCGGCGCTATGCGCCGGCCTCCGACCGGATTCGTCATTACAAGGAATTCATGATCCCGCTTTCCGAGGAAGCGACCAAGGATCAAGCGGCGCGCTGCATGGATTGCGGGATTCCATTTTGCCATAGCGGTTGCCCCGTCAACAATCAGATCCCCGATTGGAATGACCTCGTCTACCGCGCCGATTGGGAGGAGGCTTCGCGCAATCTCCATTCGACGAATAATTTTCCGGAGATTACCGGCCGGATTTGTCCGGCGCCTTGCGAAGCCGCTTGCACGCTGAACATCGACGAGAGTCCGGTGACAATCAAAACCATCGAATGCGCGATCGCCGACCGTGCTTGGGGGAACGGCTGGGTGAAACCCGAGCCCTCCGAGATGAAGACCGGCAAAAAGATCGCCGTTGTCGGCTCGGGACCGGCGGGGCTTGCCTGTGCGCAGCAGCTCGCGCGGGCTGGGCACGAAGTCCATGTGTATGAGAAAAACGCCAAGCCCGGCGGCTTGCTGCGCTATGGCATTCCCGATTTCAAGATGGAAAAAAATGTCATCGACCGGCGCGTCATTCAAATGCAGGCGGAGGGCGTGCATTTCCACAATGGCGTGAATGTTGGGGTGGATCTCGATGCCAAGGCCTTGCTCGAAAACTTCGATGCGATCGTTCTCGCGGGCGGTGCCGAAAAGCCGCGTGATCTTCCAATTCCAGGCCGCGAACTCTCCGGTGTGCATTTCGCGATGGATTATTTGCCGCAGCAGAACCGGCGTATCGCCAAGGAGCCGATCCACACCAACGAGCCAATTCTCGCCTCGGCCTTGCACGTCATTGTGATCGGTGGCGGCGATACGGGATCGGACTGCATTGGAACCGCAATCCGCCAAGGTGCGCTGTCCGTGACGCAGCTCGAAATTCTGCCTCGCCCTCCCGAAAAGGAAAACAAGCTTTTGACCTGGCCGGATTGGCCTTTGAAGATGCGCACGTCCTCCTCTCAGGAAGAAGGTGCCGAACGGGACTTCTCGGTTTTGACCAAGGCATTTCGCGGCGAGAACGGCGCCGTCAGCAAAATCGCCTGCGTCCGGCTCGACGCAAATTTCAAGGAAATTCCTGACAGTGCCTTCGAGCTCAGGGCCGATCTCGTTCTCCTTGCCATGGGCTTTGTCTCACCTGTGCATGAGGGACTGTTGGAAGCGCTCGGCGTGGCATTCGATCCGCGCGGCAATGTCTTGGCTGACCAGCTAAGCTACAAAACATCGCTTCCCAGGGTGTTTGCCTGCGGTGACATGCGGCGCGGTCAATCGCTGGTCGTCTGGGCGATCCGCGAGGGACGCCAAACCGCGCAGGCCGTCGATATATTTCTCATGGGATCGAGCCAGCTGCCGAGGTAACGGAAGCTCTTCAAGACCATGAGCAATTTTTCGTGAATCGCTCACGGTTCCGGCCCGCCTTACATCACCACGACCTTGGTGCCGATGCCAACCCGCTGATAAAGATCGATGACATCGGCGTTCATCATCCGTATGCAACCGGAGGATACAGCCTTGCCGATCGTATCTGGTTCATTGGTGCCATGGATGCGAAACAGCGTGTCCTTATCGCCCTTGAACAGATAGAGCGCCCGGGCACCGAGCGGGTTCTCGAGGCCACCTTCCATTTCTTCTGGCAGATCGGGACGCCGTTTCAGCATGTCCTTAGGCGGAATCCAGCGTGGCCATTCGGATTTGCGGCCGACACGGGCAATGCCTTTCCATTCGAAGCCTTGCCGCCCGACGCCGATGCCATAGCGTATGGCCCCGCCATTGGGTTGCACCAGGTATAAATGACGGGAGCCGGTATCGATAACAATCGTGCCCGCCGGCTCCTTGGTCGGGTTTTGCACCACGGCGGCGGTTTTCTGATTGAAATTGACGCCGAGTTCGAGATCATCGCTCCCATAGGATGGGCCGCGCGAGGCCGGCGCATAGGGGTCTTCGTAGAGAGGCTCTCCATAGGCGCGCGGGCGGCCCGGTGGCGCGGGCGGACTCACAGGATCGTAGTAAGAGTTGGGATAGTTCGGATAGGCCGGATAGGCGGGATAGGACGGATACCCCGGATAACCGTTGGATGGATAGGCCGGATAGGCCTGATAACCCCCATAATTGTACCATTGCGCGAACGCCGGCGCGGTTGGGATCAGGAGCATGAACGCCAGGGTAGCGGCGAGGATCGCAGAACTACCGAGTGATAGTGATGGTGCACGCATGATAAAATCCGAATCGAATTTGCCTTACATCGATCGAATGATGCAGCATGATCTAAATATACGGCAAAAGCGGGCCGCCGCATTCGAGATATTGTGCTGGTCGAATGGCTTTGAAAGCAAAAATAGACCGGTTTGGCAAGCCGCCAAACCGGTCTTCAAAAGGCTTCGGTAATCAATGGCTGCCTGGAGCCCTTCTCAATCACTTGGACCAGGCGCACTTGGGACCAGGCTATTGAAAAGGAACCGTTCTCATCAAAGTGTCAGAGCACAACAACCGGCGCGCCGACCTTGACCCTCTCATAGAGATCGATGATGTCGACGTTCAAGAGCCGGATGCAGCCGGAGGACACCGCCCGGCCAATCGTATCGGGCTCATTGGTGCCATGGATGCGAAACATCGTATCGCCGTTCCCATTGTAGAGATACATGGCGCGGGCGCCGAGCGGATTGGCGAGGCCGCCTTCCATCACACGCGGCAGTTCGGGGCGGCGCAACCGCATGGCGGCGGGGGGCGTCCAGCTCGGCCATTCGGCGCGCCGCCCAATGTGAGCACGGCCACTCCACCCGAAGCCTTCGCGGCCAACCCCGACCGCATAGCGCATCGCTTTGCCGCCTTCCATCGACAGATAGAGATAACGCTCCTTGGTGTCGATGGTGATCGTGCCGGCGCGCGCATGTGTCGGATCATCAACCCGGATGCGTGTCGGTTGAACGTCGCGCTGCACTTCGGTTGGCAGGCTCACCGGCTGAATTTGGCGCCCCATGAGGCCCGCTGGCGAGCCTCCGTCAAAAGCCTGAGCCCCCGTTGCCACCAGCGCGGCGAAGCCCGCCATGGCAAACAAATTCGTCTTCAAGACATGCCTCTTCAACATTCGTTCGATATCCCCGTCGGAAAAACTGCAATCAAGGTTGCTGGTTTTCTAACGCCGAAGCTGTGCGGTTTGTTCCATCGCGACTGCCCTAAAGCAGCAACTTTTTTGCCAGGAAATTGCCACTATTTGGAGAGGCGGGGATCGCGGCGGATCAAGGTCTTGGCCAAGAGAAATCGTCGGCCCGGCCCGGTTTGGGAGCGATCGGTTGACCCTGCTGCAAGGTTTGCTCGATCAAATTTCGTGCATCATTCTTTGATGGCCCGGCGGCCATGACCCGTGTCGCAAGTTCGCCGCCGGGCGCACGAGCAGGCGCGGTCAATGGCAGGATCGGGCCGGCAACAGGTTTTGCCGGCGGCGGCGCCGCTTCGCTTCCAGGCAAGGCCGATACAGTCGCCGGTGCTCCCGCGCCATTGTTGGGACCATTCGCGGGGGCCGGCGAGGCGCCGGGCGTCACCACGCCGGGCTCCTCGATCGGAGGCTGCATCTCGTCGAGTTTGCGACGGATTTCCGGCTCCACGAAATGGGCGAGCTTGAGGGCGCCAGCCTTGGTGAAATGGACCCCATCGGCGGCGCGCAGCCGCACGGTCTGGCCGTTAATATCGGGACCGGACGCGCTATATTGCCCGGCCTCGTCGGCGAACGCCTCCCAGATGTCGATGTAGGTCGCGCCCGCCTTTTCGGCATAGGCCCGATAGAATTGATTGAATGTCACGGCGTCGGCGGAGAGCCGCTCGCTTTTAAAGATCGGGAGGCCCACCCAGATCAGCGGAATTTTCTTGTCGCGGAACATGCCAGCGATCGTTTCGATTCTTTGCGTGTAGGCCGTTTGCCATTCCGGGGTTCCAGGCTCATAGCTGCCATTGGCGTCGCGCAGGGTTTGCCGGTCGTTGCTGCCGATCAGCATGACCGCGTAGTTGATCTTCTCGCCGCTCGCGAGCAGATCCTGGGTGGCTTTGATCCAATCGTAGAAATCGTCTCGGACAAGGCCGGAGTTTTCCTTCGCCTTGCGAAGGATCGCGACCTCCGGCCGGTTCTCGAACGCCTCGCTCAGTCCCTGAGCCAGCATCTGGCCAAGGCTGTCGCCTAGGACCGCGACGAAAAAGGTGGGCGCAACGGCAGGTTTATCGGGCGTCTTCGCGATAATTTTTCCGCTCGCCTTATCCGCTGGCCTACGAGAGGACCTTTCATAGCTTGGCCGTAACCGTTCGAAATGCGGTCGCGGCCCCGCCCTGTGAAATTCCGGTCTCGGTTTGGCGATACGGCCTTGCGGCGGCGGCCGGAACAATTGCTCGAACCAGCCGAAGGGATCAGCTTGGGCAAAAGCGGGCGGGCTGTTGGCCAGGCAAAGCATCAGACTCACCGCCGCAAGCATGGCGGTCAGCGGCTTCGGCAAAAGCCGCCAGATGAACACTTCCGGTTCCAAATTTTTCACCATTAAATCATTCTAGCGCACCCATGGGTGGGATGCACGCGGCCTGTAAAGACAAAGGTCAAGCTCATCCTTCGACCCTCGCATTGGGCGTAAATCCGGCTGGCTGCGACTGAAAAAGCTCTGGCCGCGCACCTTTTAGTTCTGCTTTCTCACTTTTTCGGGAGCGCAGACGTTGCGCGGCTTGTCCTTGCCGCGTTTACGGCCGGCGGGGTCTGGTCCGGTGAAAAAAAGCGCCGTAACGCTCTTGCGCCTGTTCGAAAGGAAAGCGATAGACAAGCAAAGCCCATGACACATCTTGCCGAGTGAGCCGCCCAGATGCCAGCCTTGCTGGATACGTTTTTCCAGAGCGAAGCGCTAATCTATGCCATCGCGGCGATTGGCTTCCTCGCCGGGGCGCATCTTCTCCAGTTGATCTTTCGCCGCATGTTCCGGCGCAGGATTCACGTTCCCGGAACCGCCAATACCGGCCGCCTCGGCTTGGTCAAGTCCTCTGCGCTCGACCGGCGGCGCCGCCTTCTCGTCGTGCGCCGCGATGATGTCGAGCATCTCGTTGTAATCGGCGGTCCAAGCGACATTTTGGTCGAACCGGAGCTTTTTGGCACCGGCGATCATGGTCTTTATCATGATCTTTATGGAATTGGCGAGAAGCAGCCGGGCATGAAAGCCAAGGTCACAGCGCACTTTGGCCGGATCGCATCCTCCATTCACCCGGCGGCTTCGCGGATTCTTGTTGGTCCTGGCTTGTTTCCTCTTGCCGTGCTCGCCGGTATTGGCGGCGCGGGCGCCGGGCTTGTCGTGGGGTTTTTCCGGCTGGCGCTGGGGATAGCCGATCGTTTCCGTGTTTCCCTGCCCGTGCGATGGCATGGCGAGCCGCTTCTCGGCTTATCCCTTTTGATCATCGGTGCGGCGACAGCAGCGGCCATCAGCGCGTGGCTCGTCCGCCGTTTCAGCGAACATGCGGTAGGCAGCGGAATCCCTCACGTCGAAGCCGTCATCAATGGCGAACTTCCGCCAGCCCCGTTTATTCTTGTGCCCATCAAATTGATTGGCGGGCTGCTGGCGATCGGCTCGGGCTTCGCGCTCGGCCGCGAGGGGCCTTCCGTGCAAATGGGCGCGAAAGTCACTTATTTGCTGGGAAAAACCTGCGGCCGCAATACCGCCGACTGCCGGTCACTGCTCGCCGCAGGCGCCGGTGCCGGCCTTGCCGCCGCATTCAATGCACCGCTCGCAGGGTCCGCTTTTGTGCTCGAGGAGCTGATCCGGAAGTTCGATATCCGTGACGCGGTCGCCGCGCTCGGAGCTTCGGGCAGCGCCATCGTGGTGGCGCGCCTTTTAACGGGACCGGCGCCAGATTTCATTGTGACAAAGGTTCCCTATCCGGGGCTCAACGACAATCTACTGTGTATTGGGTTGGGCGTCGTCGCCGGAGTGCTCGGCGTCGTCTATAATCGTTTCGTTCTTGGCGCACTCGGGATAGCCGACCGCCTTGCGAGCTGGCCTGTTGAAATTCGTGC
>DATJLX010000065.1:0-10129 GCA_035509135.1 Methylocella sp. | reverse complement strand
AGAATGCTATAGAAAGTCATTGGAAGACATCTCCCCTGCCAGGCAAACTCCCCTGATGGGCCTATGATCTCCTTCACGATTGAAAGGCCGGAGCCTACGATAAGTCTCCGTGTCAATTCTGGGGCTGATAGACCGCAGATTCTTGGGCGCTTTGCGCCCGTTCCTCGAACAGAACAACGATGCACTCGGTGGGACTCACCAGCAGCAGCAGAAGCTAGGCGATTTGATGAACGATAGTCCTCGCAGTAATGCGAGATGAGCCGCACCGCTTCACGTTGGACGCCTATTCGCGCCGCAAGCAGACGTACATGGATTATCCCGCAGAGCTGTTGGAGACCAATCACGACAACTCCTTTTACCGTCCAGTGACGTTAGCAGGAGTCATCAGCCCCAAGGGCAATTACACGGCGAACTCCATCGCCTATACTGTAACTCACAAATACTAGAAAAGTTGCCGGAGATGTCAATCGTCTTTATGGCCAATGCATTAAGACGCAATCAGAGAGCTGTCCCTTCGTCAAATCGAGCATCAGGCAGATTGCTGTTCCCCGGGCGACATTCCGTCAAAATCACTCGCAGATATCCTCATTGGTCCGCGGCGCTATTGATTTCTCCAGACACGTGATCATTTTGTGCGGAGCCATTCAGCGGGTTACGGAAGCGAACAGGTTCCTCTTTATGGTCACGTATCCAGCTAGCCGCCTCCTGATCATTACACACGCGAGGGCCTAGCGTTCCGGATACGCTGGCGATGTAGTCGCGCGTGATCGGAACGGTGTCAACGCGCTTCGCTAGTTGGATCTGAAATACCATAAACCCATCGTACCGGAACCCCATCTCACATGCGGCAAGATAAAACTCCCACATGCGACAGAACTTGGCATCGTAGAGCCTCTCAATCGCCGGCCTATGCTGCGCGAATCTCTCCTGCCAATGCCGCAATGTTTCCGCGTAGTGAAGACGGAGTATCTCCACGTCTGTGACCCATAGGCCAGCCCGCTCGATAGCGGGGAAGACCTCCGACAGAGCCGGCGCGTAGCCACCAGGGAAGATATATTTGTGCAGCCAGGCGTTTGCCGATCCGGGCCCATCCATTCGGCCAATCGAATGCAGGAGCGCAACGCCATCCTCCGTAAGAAGCCGCGCCAACGTATCAAAAAACTGCTGATAATTGGGGATGCCGACGTGCTCAAACATGCCGACTGAGACGATTCGTTCGAAGGATCCGGTGAGATCCCGGTAGTCTCGCAGGTCGAACCTGACCCGGTGGTCGAGTCCGGCTTTAGCGGCGCGTTCACGCGCGACGGATAGCTGCTCTTGGGAAAGCGTGACGCCGGTGACCCAACCGGCGCCTGCGTGCGCCAGCGTCAGAGCAAGCCCGCCCCAGCCGCAGCCAATGTCAAGAACGCGCTGCTCCGGGCTGAGCAGGAGTTTGGCCGAAATGTGCTCCTTCTTCGCCTCCTGTGCTTCTTCGAGTGAAGCGTTTGGAGCCGCAAAATAGGCGCAGGAGTATTGACGGTCGCGGTCCAGGAATTGCCCATAAAGGTCGTCGGAAAGGTCATAGTGGTGCGCGACATTCCGGCGGGCGGCTCGCCGCGAGTTTCGCTGCTGGAGGACATTCAGCCCCCAATGCACAATTCGAGTGAGGCGCCGCGGGCGAGCGACTGGGGCTACACCGCGCAAGTTGAGGAAGCAGAGTTCGAGGAAGTCACGAAGAGTACCCTGCTCAATCACGAGTGCACCATCCATAAAGGCCTCGCCAACATACAGGTCCGGATTGAGCGCCATTTTCCACATGGTCCACCAGCCGCCGACACGGACGGCTATGTCGAGGCGCGAGCGTGCCGGATCGACACTCCCGAGAACAAGGTCGCGCGCTCCAAGGCCGCGGATGACAAGCCGCCCGACCTTGACATATCTGGCAAGTATCCCTCTCAGCACATCGTTCCCCTTGGCTGTGAACCGGATCAAGATGCGACCCTGCCAGGGTGCCTGTTGTCACCGGTCAGATCACGGTGGGGCGCACAGAGGTCACTAAGATCAGAAAACACTGGTACAAGCTCAGAAGAACCGACCACTCCTCAGTGCCGGAGAGCGCTCTCGGTTAGAGGCCGGGGATCTTCGCCACGCCGCCAGCTGCTCAAGGCATCTCTCGCGCGATCAGAATGATCGTGCTGCGGCGCCTTGTGAAAATGACGGGCACAGGCGCGTGCGGTTGTGTATTACTACGGTTGTAAAGTTTGAAAGTATGATGAAGATAGGAAGGACTTGGGCCCGGATCATGTACGAACTCCCACTGCTCGATGTTTGCAGTAGGAGTCATTAGCCGTTGCGGGCGGTTGCGGGGGACTCCATCCCCGGATCGGTAAAATTATCTAATCCTCGGCAGAAACGCACGTTTGCCGAATTGGTTCCGCAGTCTGGCCTTTGGAAGGGCAAGTTGGAACGCTTGCAAAGCAAATGAGACCCTTTGCGGTATCGTTAAGTAGTCTTAGGACGTTTTGCTGTCAGAGTAGTGCATGGATTCTGAGAACAAAAATGTATCGGATTTGGAACACAGGCGTCGCCGTAAAACCGCCGAATCGTGGGAATAGCTTGCTTGCAAGCAGAAATAGTTTTAAATCCGAATGGCGCCCGGTGAAGCCGTAACTTCCGGAAAGAGTAATCATCATCACAATGATCGGCATTGTCTCTTTCCACAGTTTTCCATCGTTTTCCTGTGACGAGACGGGATTCCCTGACCTGAGATTGCATCTGACGACGGAAAGGATATTCGGCGCTTCCGTCGCGACCCTTTGGCTAATTAATTAAGGGTTCGAACACCGCCGAGGATCCGAGAGATTTTTCGATTTCGAGCAGCCTGTTGTACTTGGCAATCCGCTCGCTGCGGCAGCCGGAGCCGGTCTTGATCTGACCGCCACCCATGGCGACCGCGAAATCAGCCATGAATGTATCCTCGGTTTCGCCCGACCGGTGCGAGACGATGAAGCGCCATCCAGCTGTCCGGCAGAGATCGATTGTTTGAATGGTTTCCGTCACGGTTCCGATCTGGTTGAGTTTGATCAACGCGGCATTAGCAGCTTTCTTGGCTATGCCGCGACGAACGAAAACCGGATTTGTCACGAAAATATCGTCACCCACAATCTGAAGCCGATCGCCTAACGCCGAGGTCATTTTAGTGAAGCCGGGCCAGTCGCTTTCTTCCAGACCGTCCTCGATAGAAACGATGGGATAGGTGCTGGCCCATTTCCGGTAGAGCTCGATCATTTCATCGGTAGTTTTCTGGCCTCCACCCGATTGCGCTAGATCATAGATGCTGCCGTTGAAAAACGAACTGGCGGCTGGATCGAGCGCGATCGCGATGTCCTTGCCAGGCTTGTAGCCTGCTGCCTCGATCGCTTGGACGATGAGATCGCAAGCCTCTTCATTGCTCTTGAGGTTTGGCGCAAATCCTCCCTCGTCACCCACAGAGATGGCATATCCGTTTCCCTTCAGAATCTTGGACAAGGCATGAAAGGTCTCGACCCCATAGCGGAGTGCTTCGGCAAAAGTCGGTGCGCCAATCGGCATGACCATGAATTCCTGGAATGCGACACTATTGTCCGCGTGTTTGCCGCCATTGAGGATGTTCATCATGGGAACCGGAAGCCGCGCCGCGTCAGATCCACCTAGATAGGCATAGAGCGGCAAATTCGCGGCTTTGGCGGCCGCGCGCGCCACAGCCATTGACACGCCGAGAATCGCATTCGCTCCGAGCTTCGCTTTGTTAGGCGTGCCGTCCAGCGCCACCAGAGTTGAATCGATTTCTGCTTGCCGGGTTGGGTCAAGGCCTATGAGCTCGGGAGCCATCAGTTCTCTAATTTTGGCAACAGCTTGCAGAACGCCCTTTGCGTTATAACGGCTTTTGTCGTTATCACGAAGTTCGACAGCTTCGAACCGGCCCGTTGAAGCTCCGGAGGGAACCGATGCACCTGCCATTAGCCCATTATCGAGCGTAAGATGCACGCGCAAAGTGGGATTGCCGCGCGAGTCAAGAATCTCAAGGGCCTGGACAGATGCGATTCTGCTCATGATATTTTTTTCTCCATCTCCCACGTCTTTCATAGCACTGTTGCCTCGATCCCAAGTAAAGACAAAAGGATCGAGGCGTGGGCCCTTCAGTTTATCACAACGACAGCGTTGCGGATGCTGCCGGCCGATGCTGGAGCGGGTTCTTGACGGGGTCTTGCGGCGAAGTTCAGTCGATAGATTTCTTAACCGGTGATTGACAGCGACATCCGGGCGCCATCAGTTTTCTTCGATCGCCTCCGAAGAGATCGACGACAAGTATTCAGGCGGATGAATCAGAAGTGCAGAGTCTCTAGGCTTGCTCCTCTGTTCTCGAAGGTCTGCCAAAAAATTCATACTATCGCCCTCTTAAGGGCGACAAAACTCCACTGCTGGCGGGTTGTTGCAAAATCGCTCCCGCCACAGCATGGCTCGTGCCCACGCATAGCAGGAGCCATCAGCCTTTGCGGCGGATATCGGGGAGCTCCATCCCCATCGAAGCTCGAGGATACTGGACAAAATTCTGATCGTCAAATCTTTAGCGCCATCCATAATCTTAAACGTCTGAAACGCAGCTCCTAATCATGCATCTTGACGATTGATTCTTCCGCCCAATCTACGATCCTAAATCGCGGCGTGTCCCGGCAACATGCTTGCGCGATCTCACATGCATCCTTCCTTGTCGCGAAATGACCCATCCATGCCATCGTCGCTAGACACTTTCCTGGCTCGAGTCGCGTCATCGATTCTCGACCCGACGCCGGGGCAGCAAGAAATCCTCGAGAGACTAAACCGCTTTCGGGCACGGCTCGACGAAGGTTTGCTCCGGGTAGCGGTGCTCGGTCAGTTCAAGCGCGGCAAGAGCACGTTGCTCAATGCGCTCCTCGGTGTGCCGCTGCTGCCCACCGGCATTACACCGGTGACCGCCATCCCGACCTTCATCAAAGCCGGCCCTAAGACGAGCGCCCGGATCGCTTTCAAGGGCGACAAAGAGCCGCTTATCGCCTCCGCCATAACCGAGATTCCGGGCGTTCTCGAACGCTACATCTCCGAAACAGAAAATCCGTGCAACCGGCTCAATGTCGAGAATGTGGAGATTGAGGTCCGTTCGGAATTCCTCGATCAAGGAGTTGTGTTTATCGATACACCGGGTGTCGGTTCGACGTTGCTTCACAACACCAAGGCAGCGGAGTCAGTACTGGCCGAATGCGACGCCGCAGTGTTCGTCATCTCGGCGGATCCTCCCATCACGGAAGTGGAAGTGGATTACCTTGTCAAGGTGCAGGAGCTGATCCCAAAACTTTTCTTTGCGCTGAATAAGATTGATCTTTTAGATTCTCGTGACAGGAGCCTTGCGGAACGTTTTTTGACGGATGCGCTCAAGAACCAGTATCATCTCACACAGCCTATCCGGATTTTCTGTGTCTCGGCCAAACAAGCACTCCGAGCAAGGCAAGAGGGGGATGCGCAGGCGCTCAAGGCGAGCGGGCTCTTGCACTTGGAACGGGTCCTTGCCGGAGAGCTCTCACGTGAAAAGCACGCCATCGCCTTCGCCACGGGGCGGCTGCGGTCAATTTCACTCGTCAGGGAATTGCTTTTCCAGAGCGAACTCGAACAGAAGGCACTACTGATGCCGTTAGAGGAGCTGAAGGGGAAGACTCTCACTTTCGAGTTGAGCGTGGCTCGATTCGAAACCGAACGGCAATCCTTGTCCGATGTTCTATCGATCGATCGAAAAAGGCTGCTCGAAAGGCTCGAAGCGGAGACTGGCCGGTTGTGGAAAGAGGTGCAAAAAGAAATGCGCCAACGTGTCGGTGAGATCACTACGGGGCCCTTCGACGAGAAGGAGACTCGCGATCGGCTTGCGACGGCCCTTTCGCAATTTTTCGAAAAGGCTCTTCACCAATCGATCGAACAGTTCAGAGCGATATTAAGTGAACGGCTCGTCGTTCATCAGGAACGCGCCGGCTCTTTGATCAATCTTGTTCGGCAAACGGCAGCTGATCTGATGGAGATCCGCGTCACTTTGCCTTGGACCGGCGAGATTTTCGAGGCCAAGCGGGAGCCTTATTGGACGGCGCCCGGGCCATCGATTTCGCTTCTTGACATGTCCGCGGGTGCCGTAGCTCGCTTCATGCCGAGGAGCATTCGCGAGAAGTGGCTGCGGGATCAACTCACGGCGGACGTGGAGAAGGCCGTCCTCCGGAACCTCGCCAATATCGATTGGGCGATAAGGCAGAATCTCGAGGACGCGTTCCGCCGGTATGAATTTTCCTTATCTGAGCAACTAGGCTCTATTCTGCAGGCGACGCGGAAGGCGATGCAAATGGCGATCGAACGCAGGTGCATGAAGGTAGAGGAAACGGAAAAGCACGTCCGGGAGTCGGCGCGTTCGATTGCTGCGCTGTCTGCCATCTTGAGCGAACTTGAGGCCGCAAGGTTCGATCTCCTTCAATCGCTATGATTGGTAAGGACAGGGATCGTGCTGAAATTATCAAGATCACGGGTCATTAGCGACATCGAACTCATCATTAACAGACCAGCTCCTGCGCGCGGGCAACGGACATGGACATCGAAGGGGGCTGAGTGTTCGATCGACAAGCATAGTTTTGCGGGAGAAGTTTACAGCTTTCATGTCGACATCCTCCAAATCCGTTTGGCTACTACGGGACGCTCCGGCTGGAAGCTGCTCCTTGTTAGGGAATTCTGGCAAAGCGGCGATGGGGAAAGCATTCGACGAAATGGCTTAAGCTGTTGCTCGGCAAGCCGGCTGACGTGCTGAAGTGGATCGGCACAAATCGAGCTGCGATTTTGCCCGGAGACGGAATAAATTGAAAACCTGAAGGCATTTACTGGCCAGCGATGTGCAGATATGGTAAGATAACTTTCACAGCTTCCGACGTCGATCTGCCGGCAGCCTTGACGGCGACGCGCCACAGGCATATTTTTTGAGTGGGGATGGAGTTCCCCATTGACCGCCGGGCGGCTGATAACTCCTGCCTTTGATTACTTCGTGAGTGCGCTCACTCAAGGCGGAGGATGGTTATGCCCAAATCCTTTTATGACTTGACTCCTGCGGCTCTTACAGAACTGCTGAAGGACCCGATTGTGCAAATGGCCATGAGGGCCGATCACGTCACCCAACAACAACTGATGGCGTTGATCGGGCCGACGTTGCGCAACATAGCGGCAAAATCAAAAAACGGCGCAGCCGCCGGAAAGCCCGAACTCGGGCGAATGGTAAATGATTATCGCCCCAGCGTCGGCATTATGCTCCTTAACAGCAACAACGAGGTCTTAGTCGGACGCCGCCGCGACACCAAATTCACGGCATGGCAGATGCCGCAGGGCGGGATCGAAGAAGGGGAGGATCCGCGTACGGCGGCGTTGCGGGAATTGAAGGAGGAGGTAGGCATCGACAACGCCGCGTTCCTGGCGGAGACTAAGAACTGGCTACACTACGATCTGCCCGAGGTGCTGATCAATGAGGCTAGGCATGGGGGATGGCGCGGTCAGTGCCAGAAATGGGTTGCAATGCGATTCACGGGGTCTAACGCGGATATCGACATTTCGAATGACGTTGAATTCTGCGACTGGAAATGGGTCCCTATGGAACAGCTTCCTGATCTTATTGTGCCGTTCAAAAGAGGTGTCTATCTGAGCGTGCTCGATGAATTCCGTGATTTGTTGGAGGCTTCGTGGCAGTTAGCCACACCTGGTACGCCGGCGTAATCTGCGGAAGATCAAGGGCCGATGCTGTCGGGTGAATTTCGTTGTTCGTCACGGCGGCCATATTCGGCGGCCAAAGCGTCATGGCAGGCCGGGCCGACTGCTTCTGGAGTGAAGGATCTTTTGTGCGATCAATGCCGGGATCGTTCCGCTCGCGATTACAGTGGTGACGAGAATCGCATATTGCTGCCGATCGATGATGCTATGGGTCAGGCCGGCAACCGCGGCAACTGTGCCAAAAGTAAGTCCTGTCGACATTAACATAGCAATAGACCATCCATCGCGCTGGGGAATACGGAATGCTCGGGTCAAAGGGACGATCGCCGCGCATTTACTCACAATTTTTATGACCAAAAGCGCCACGGTCATAACCGCGATCGTTGGCCAATCGACGAAATCCAAGAAGGAACCAGCCCGAAGGAAGTAAAACGGCGTGAACCAGGCAAAGGCTACAGTTCGCAGCCTGTTCGCGAGGCCAGCCTTACGTTCGAGGATGGACGCCAGCGCTAAACCTATGACGTAAGCCGGGACAACAGCTTGAGTCCCCGAAATGCTTCCTAAGCCCCCCAACAGGAACAGGATGACGGCGAGGAAGCGGATGTCGGGTTGGCTTACTCCATGCTCGTCCTTGTCGAGGAACCATGGCGCAATTTTCAGGACAATCAAAACGGCAATGAGCATCGCGGCAGCAAATAGCGCAAGTCTGTAATTGAGGCCCGACGTTGCTATGGCGAGCGCCAACATGGTGCCAATATCATTGATAAAACGCGCAGCAAGGACAGTTTGCCCGACCTCGGTCTGACTGTGGCCTGACTCGATGATGACGGTGTAGACAAGCGCCACGGAGGTTGTCGAGAGCGCGGTAGCGGCGACGAGAGCCTGTGGACGGCCCCAGCCAAAAACGAACATGGTGAACAGAAAAGCGCTTGCAAACGGCGCGAGAAAGGAGCCTGCACCGATCGTGAAATTCGCGTAAGCGCTTTTGCGAACAACGGCCCATCGGGTTTCAGAGCCTGCGAGAAACGCCAGCATGATGGCACCGAGCCCGCCCAAATAGTCAATCAACGGAGTGCCGCTTAGCCCAATCGAATTTGCGGCGATCGCGCCAAAAAAGACCTCGATCAGTGCCACCGAGACACCCGACCAGATGGACAGAAGGGATGCGATGAGACCAAGGCCCATCCATAGCGCCGACGAGAACCACACGTCTTCCATGTCGACCCACCCCCGTGAGGCTTTCTGTTGGCTATGGTCGGAGTATCCTATCCGGTCGGTTCTTGTGGAGCCAGGTTATGCGGCGCTCTGAACCGGCTCGATCAGCTCTGGAAAATATTCGCGAGATGTCTCGTGTCGTTCATTCTAAGTACACGGGCGTGACTGTGCGTAACCTCCAACTCGCTCAAGGCACAAGGGTCTTGGGCCAGCCGCCAATAGGCCGAGGGAGGCTGATCAAGGATTTGCAGCAATATCGCCCTATTCACACTGTCATGCCCCACGAGAACGATTGTTTCGTCATGATGATGTTCCAAAACAAAACGGATGGTGTCTGCTGCGCGGGCGCACAAATCCTGTAGAGAGTCCCCCTGGGGAAACCGGACAAGTTGCGGCGCAAAATGCCAAAGGGCGAAAAGAGCGGGCGAATGACCCCGGACCTCTTCGAGGGTGTGCCCTTGCCACGCACCGTAATTGAGATCGATAAGACTCTTGAGCACGCGGCAAGGCGCTCTTGTCGCCGTAGCGATCGCTTCACCAGTTGCGATACAGCGTTGCAGGGGACTGGTATAGATTGCCGCAGGATGCCATTCGCCGTTGATGCGCTCAGCAAGGGCGGCGGCCTCAGCCACCCCTTTGTCGGTCAGGGTAAGTTCGGTCTGGCCCCGAAACCGTTCGGGCGAGATGCCATTGACATGGCCATGCCGGGTGAGCAGGATTTTCGGCATTTGGTGCTCCTTATCGTGCGGCAAGTCCTGAAACGTCCTGCAAGTATCGGCGGACAGGACGCGGCGGGGTAAGAGCCGCTTGTTCATTCTTCTTCTGTCCTTTCAAAATCATTCGCAAGGCAGTGCTGTATCTCTTGCTCAAGCAGAAAATCCGCCTCCGGCAGCAAGCTGGTCAAGCGTAAAACGGCATCGCGCTTTTCCGGCTCCGGAGCGCTCATGAGACAGATTTTGCACGCGGACACCGCGATTTTGGGATTGCGGTCCTGCATCAAATTGCGCAGACTTGGCCACGTTTCCGGCTGAACGCCATTTTCGGCCAAGAGCGCGAGCGCGCTTCGTCGCTGCCGCAAACGGGACTCGCTCTCGCGTTCGACCGGCATCGCGCTCTGGCATGCTGCAACAGTCAAGGCCTG
>DATJLX010000064.1:0-9121 GCA_035509135.1 Methylocella sp. | reverse complement strand
AACTCAAAAATCTCCCCCCGCTTGAACATTCGGGCAATCGTTAGCCTCGCCGGATAGGGCGCGTGCGGCGCATCGCTCTCGAACAATTCCAGCGTCGCGTTGACGTTCACAAAATCGCGCCGCGCGGCTGCCAGCGCCGCTTCATAAGAGCAAATGATCTTGTCTAATTCATCGCGTTTGGCGCGGAGTGCTGAGACAACATGTGGATCTGCCATGTTGTCATGATGCTATGCGGGGCACCGGGCGGCTAGAATGCTTTAGGTGAGCTTGCTACATAATACCGCCTAATCGTACCAAAATGTTTCACGTGAAACTTTTTTGTCCGATTGGAGGGGATTTCCTTACAGAATTGATGTTTTAAACATCAGCTGCATCCGCTCGTGGCGCCGCAGGTGTTGCACTTCAAGCAGGTGCCGTTGCGGACCAGCGTGAAGTTGCCGCACTCGCCGCAGGCCTCGCCGGTATAGCCCTTGAGCCGCGCTTGGCTGCGTTTTTCGGCGATGGCCTCCCGCTCGGCGGGCGTTGTCCATTCGAGCGCGCCGAGTTCCGCTTCGACCTCGCGTTCGAGATCGCCCTTCAAGGCCGTCGCGGCTTGCGGCGCGGTCGCGTGCCCGCCGCCTTGCACCAGCATCAATTTGTCGGCCTTGGAGCGGACGAAACCGCGCGAGACGAATTTCGTGTTGCTCGAAGACGCGGCCCCTTGCGGCGGCCGGCTTTGATCCTCGCCCTTGCCCAGCACATCATGGCCGATGTCGGAGGGGTCGATATGGGCGAGATCGTTGCGGCCCAAATAGGAGATCGCAAGTTCGCGGAAAATATAGTCGAGGATCGAGGTCGCGTTCTTGATCGCGTCATTGCCCTGCACGGGTCCGGCCGGCTCGAAGCGGGTGAAGGTGAAGGCATCGACATACTCTTCAAGCGGCACGCCATATTGCAGGCCGACCGAGATCGCGATGGCGAAATTGTTCATGAGCGAGCGGAAGGCGGCGCCCTCCTTGTGCATGTCGATGAAGATTTCGCCGATCCGCCCATCCGCATATTCGCCGGTGCGCAGATAGACCTTGTGGCCGCCGATCACCGCCTTTTGGGTGTAGCCCTTGCGGCGGTCGGGCAGCCGCTCGCGCTCGCGCACGTGAACATGTTCGATCCGCTCGACGATCTTCTCGACGATCCGTTCGGCGACCGCCGAGGCGCGGGCCGGCGCGTTGGAGGCGATCAGCGCTTCGACGGCGTCCTCCGCCTCGTCATCGTCATCACTGATAAGCTGGCTGTTCAACGGCTGCGAGAGCTTCGAGCCATCGCGGTAGAGCGCATTGGCCTTGAGCCCCAGCCGCCAGGAGAGCAGATAGGCCTCCTTGCAATTCTCGATCGTTGCCTCGTTCGGCATGTTGATCGTCTTCGAGATCGCGCCGGAAATGAAGGGCTGCGCCGCCGCCATCATGCGGATGTGGCTTTCAACCGGCAGGAACCGCTTGCCGCTGCGCCCGCAGGGGCTCGCGCAATCGAAGACGGCGTAATGCTCGGGCCGCAGATGCGGCGCGCCTTCGAGCGTCATCGCGCCGCAGACGAAAATATTGGCGGCCTCGATCTCGGCGCGGGAGAATCCCAAGGCGCTCAAAAGATCGAAATTCTGATCCTCCAGCCTTTCCGCCGGAATCTTCAGGGCATGGGTGAGAAATTCGACGCCGAGCGTCCATTTGTTGAAGACGAATTTGATGTCGAAGGCGGCGCCAAGCAGCGCCTCGATCTCGTCGAGCTTGTCTTGCGTGAAGCCCTTGGCCTTGAGGCTCGCGGGATTGATCGCCGGCGCATGATGCAGCGAGCCATGCCCCGTCGCATAGGTGACGATCTCATCGATTTCGGCCTGGCGGTAGCCGAGCGCCCGCAAGCCTTCCGGCACGGCGCGGTTGATGATCTTGAAATAGCCGCCGCCCGCGAGTTTCTTGAATTTGACGAGGGCGAAGTCCGGCTCGATGCCGGTGGTGTCGCAATCCATCACGAGGCCGATGGTGCCGGTTGGCGCGACGACGCTGACCTGGGCGTTGCGGTAGCCATGACGCTCGCCGAGTGTCAAAGCCTGCTCCCAGGCGGCGCGGGCATGCCGCGATAGCGCTTCGTCCTTTAAGGCGGCATGGTCGAGCGGGACCGGCGCGATCGACAAGGACTCATAGCCGGAGGCCTCGCCCCTTGCGGCGCGGGCGTGGTTGCGGATCACCCGCAGCATCGCCGCCGCATTGGCGGCATGGCCATCGAAGGCGCCGAGACCTTCTGCCATCTCCGCCGATGTCGCATAGGCGATGCCCGTCATGATCGCCGAAAGGGCGCCGCAAATCGCCCGGCCCTCGGCGCTGTCGTAGGGAATGCCTGACGACATCAGAAGGCCGCCGACATTGGCATAGCCAAGGCCGAGTGTCCGGTAATCATAGGAAAGCCTAGCGATTTCCTTGGATGGAAATTGCGCCATCATGACCGAGATTTCGAGCACGATCGTCCACAGCCGCGCCGCGTGCTCGTAGGAAGCAACATCGAATTCGCCGGTTGCCGCGTCGCGGAACTGGAGCAGGTTGAGCGAGGCGAGATTGCAGGCCGTGTCGTCGAGGAACATATATTCCGAGCACGGATTGGAGGCGGTGATCTCCCCCGCCGCCGGGCAGGTGTGCCAATCATTGATGGTCGTATGATATTGCAGGCCGGGGTCGGCCGAGGCCCAGGCGGCACGCCCGATCTTGTCCCAGAGTTCGCGCGCCTTCATGACCTTATGCGCTTTCCGGTCGAGACGCCGGGTCAGGGTCCAATCCCGGTCCTCTTCGACCGCGCGCAGAAATTCATCGCTCACGCGGACGGAATTGTTCGAGTTCTGGCCGGAGACAGTAAGATAGGCTTCCGAATCCCAATCGGTCGTGAAGGCCGTGAAATCGATGTGGGTTTCGCCCTGGCGCGCGAGCTGGATGATTTTCTTGATCGACGCATCGGGGACGAACGCCCGCCGCGCGAGCTTGATTTCCTTCTTCAGCGCCGGATTTTTTTCCGGGTCGAAGCAATCGCCGTCAGCCCCCTCGCAATTGACGCAGGCGCGCAGGATCGCCTTCAACGCCTTCTGCAGGGTTTTCGAGCCGGTCACGAGGGCGGCGACCTTGCCTTCCTCCTTCACTTTCCAGTCGATGAAATCCTCGATATCGGGGTGATCGGCATCGACAATGACCATCTTGGCCGCGCGGCGCGTGGTCCCGCCGGATTTGATCGCGCCGGCGGCGCGGTCGCCGATCTTCAGGAACGACATCAGGCCGGAGGATTTGCCGCCGCCCGAAAGCTTCTCGTTCTCGCCGCGCAATTTGGAAAAATTCGAGCCGGTGCCCGAGCCATATTTGAAGAGCCTTGCCTCCCGCACCCAGAGATCCATGATGCCGCCATCATTGACGAGATCATCGGCGACCGACTGGATGAAACAGGCATGCGGTTGCGGATGCTCATAGGCGGTCTTCGATTTGACGAGCTTTCTGGTCTCGTGGTCGACATAATAATGGCCCTGGCTTGGGCCATCGATTCCATAGGCCCAATGGAGCCCGGTGTTGAACCATTGCGGCGAATTGGGCGCCGCCATCTGCCGCGCCAGCATGAAGCGCAGCTCGTCGAAGAAGGCCGCGGCGTCTTCTTCCCTATCGAAATATTTGCCCTTCCAGCCCCAATAGGTCCAGGCGCCGGCGAGACGGTCGAAGACTTGCCGCGCCGAGATCTCGCCACTTGCGCGCTCGGCCTTCGGCAAGGGCGCGAGCGCCTCCTCATCCGCCACCGAGCGCCACAGGAAAGCAGGGACATCGTCTTCCGGCAGCCGCTTCATCCGTGACGGCACTCCCGCCTTGCGGAAATATTTTTGCGCGAGCACATCGGCGGCAACCTGGCTCCAGGCGGCGGGCACCTCGATATTGTCGAGCGAAAAGACTATCGAGCCGTCGGGGTTGCGGATTTCGCTTTTCGCCGTCCGGAAGGCGATCTCCGCATAGGGGGAGGTTTCGGGCTTGGTGTGGCGGCGGTCAATGCGCATTGGTGAATCCCCCTAAAGATAGCTATCAATAGAGTGAAGCTACTATATCTTGTGTCCCTGTCGAGAAATCAATGTTGTGAATTGGTTAAGAATTTGCTTCCAATGCGGTCCTAGAGATTTAGGCACCGATCCAGATATAATGCCACATGGCAATCAGAGCACCGGAACGAATCACGGGCGTGGATGGATGCAAGGCTGGCTGGATCGCCGTAACCTTCCCGCCGGATGCTCCTGGCCGGGCGGAGGTGAAGGTTTTTGACACCTTTGCGAGCCTCGCGGGCGCCCTGCAACGGGATAGGGTCATAGCCATCGATATGCCAATCGGCCTGCCGGAACATGCAATCAAAGGCGGCCGCAAGCCGGACTGGCGAGCTAAGACATTCCTCGGCCCGCGCAGGGGATCGGTCTTTCTGGTGCCGTCGCGACAGGCTGTCTATACTTATGAAGAGGGCTATGCCCGGGTTTGCGACGTCGCGCGCGAGACCTCGGTTCCTCCGAGAGCGCCTTCGATACAGGCCTATTCGATATTTCCTCGCATTCAACAGATCGACCAGATGCTACGGCAGGATGAAGTGCTGCGCCGGCGTGTCTTTGAGGTACACCCCGAGGTCTCATTTGCGATGATGAACGGAGCGCCGCTAACCGAGCCGAAGAAAGTCAGGGGCCGCGATCACGAACCAGGTATAAAGCTTCGAAAAAGACTTTTGGCAGGACAGGGCTTTGCTTTGGGCTTTCTGGAGACGAAAACACCGCGTGGGGCCGCTTTAAACGATTTTTACGACGCCTGCGCCTGCGCCTGGAGCGCGAAGCGCATTCTCAGCCAGACGGCGAGCGTTTTCCCTGTTGGTGAGGAGCTCGATGCGGAGGGGCTAGAGGTGGCGATCAGGGCGTGAGCGTAGCGCCTCAGCGGTGTTGTTATTTCTTCTTACAAATGCGAGACAAAATGGATTATGTGCCAAACTCGACGTGCCGTGTCATGGGCGCAACCAACAACCTTGGCCGTGGACCAACAATGTAAGGGCCGTCGTCAAGAGAGTCCGCATTAACTCGAAGGCAGATCAAACAGATGAAATGGCTCTATCGGATTTTCACCTGGTGGCACGGCCAGACGCTCAATACGGCATTGCACACCCTGCTCTTTGGTGTCTTCGTCGGCACGGATGAATATGGCAATCGCTATTACCGGACCCGCAAAAAGGACAAGGCTCTGGGAATCGAGCGCCGCTGGGTCATCTATGCCGGGGAGAGCGAGGGATCCATGACGCCGACCGGCTGGTATGGCTGGCTGCATCATACGGTCGATGTTCCGCCAACCGAAGAAAAATACGTCCCGCGCGAGTGGCAATTGCCATACCTTCCGAATATGACCGGCACCCCGCAGGCCTGGCGGCCGCCGGGCTCGACCTTGGCCGCCAATGCGCGGCCGCCGGCGACCGGCGATTATGAGGCCTGGACGCCGGAAGGCTAGAGGCCAAGCTAAGCCGAGGGAACGGCCGGGCTTGCCAGGGGTTGCATGTCCGCGCTTGCCAGCCTGAGCGGGGTGGCTTGGAACCGCCGTTCTTATGCCCCGTTGCCATCCTATGTCCTGGTTGTTGAATTTAAGATTTTAGACCGTTTCCAGTTCTTTGTGATCGAAGATGTGATGCGAAACGCTGTTTCCCGATGGGCGCCTGTGGGTGGCTTTCTTGTCTTCTCGGCAATGATGGCCGCGAGCCCCGCGCGCGCCGATAAGATCGCGCATCCAATCGCGGTCTTTACCGGTTTGGACAAGATCACTGGGCGGACGATTGCCTTTGAAGCCGCGACCGGGGAAACCGTGCAATTCGGCACGCTCCAGATCACCGAGCGCGCCTGCTACACGCGTCCCGCCACCGAGGCGCCGCAAACGGTGACTTTCGTCCAGGTGGACGAGATCGATGCCGAAAAACAATACAAGCGGATTTTTTCCGGATGGATGTTCGCGTCAAGCCCAGGCCTGCATGCGATCGAACATCCGATTTATGATATTTGGCTGACGGAATGCCGGGGTGGCGGCGAGCCGGGCGAAGGGACCCCGGCTTCCGGCAATCCGGCCGAGGTGCCGCCGGTGGCCCCGGACAGTCCCGCGCTTTCCAAGCAGGAGCCGCCGCCGGCGCCGGCGCAGTCAGAGAAGCCGGTGCCGCGGAAGGGTCATTCAAGGAAAAACCGCGCTCCGCCACCCGAGGCGCCGATGAAGGATCCGCCTCCCCAGGAACAGCAAGACGCGGCTCCGCCGATGGGCGGCCCGATCGAGGTCGGGCCGCCGCCTGGCTTCATCCCGGCACCTGACGGCAACCAGCGTCATCCATCCGCGCCACAAGATTAATCCCGGCGGCTGTCCCCCTTGCCGGAGACGGCCCCCCAATTCCAAATGAAATTGGGGCCCGGCCTAATGCTGCCGCAGTGAGATTACAAAATTTTCATCTGGCTGAAATGGCGGCGTAACCGATGCACCCCCATTTTGGGGCCAGTGACAGCCTATCACCCTCAGATTTTTTTTATGGAGAAACCTATGCCGAATATCCAGTCTCCCCGGCCTGACGGCAGGAGCGCGCCATTGATCGTGCGTAGGCGCCACGAGATTCGAGCCGTGCTTCTGGGCACAGTCGCTGCCTTGGCCTTGGCTGGAATGAATCTGGGCGGCATCGGCCAGGCGTGGGCTGAAGCACCTCCAAGCCCTGTGTCTCAGACGGTTTCGCCGGTCTCATTTGCCGATGTTGTCGACCATGTGCGCGGCGCCGTCGTTTCCGTCAAGGTGAAGACCACCGAGACGGCCGATGCGGAGGAAGAGTTCGAGATGCCGCATATAGCGCCGGGTGATCCGCTCGAGCGGTTCTTCAAGCATTTTGGCGAGGAAGGCGGCCATCACCTCAAGCCGCATGTCACCCAGGCGCAGGGTTCTGGATTCATTATCTCTCCCGACGGTTATATCGTGACGAACAACCATGTCGTCGAGAATGCCACGGATGTCACCGTGACACTGGACGATGGCAAGACCGTGCCCGCGACGATTGTCGGAACCGATAAGAAAACCGATCTTGCCCTTTTGAAGCTCAAACAAGGCGGCCCCTACCAATATGTGCAATTCTCGAAAACCACGCCGCGCGTCGGCGACTGGGTGATCGCGGTCGGCAATCCGTTCGGACTGGGCGGCACCGTGACGGCGGGCATCGTCTCGGCGCGCGGACGCGACATTGGCGCCGGGCCTTACGATGATTTCCTGCAAATCGATGCGCCGGTGAACCGGGGCAATTCCGGCGGTCCAACGTTCAACACGCAAGGGCAAGTGGTTGGCGTCAATACGGCGATTTTCTCGCCGTCCGGCGGAAGCGTCGGCATCGGCTTTGCCATTCCCGCCGACACGGCGCAAAGCGTCATTGCCTCGCTGAAGGACAAGGGCACGGTGGCGCGGGGCTGGATCGGTGTCCAGATTCAGCCGGTGACCGCGGAAATCGCCGAAAGCCTTGGGTTGAAATCCAACAAGGGAGCCCTCGTCGCGGAGGCTCAGCCCGATGCTCCCGCAAGCTCGGCTGGAATCAAATCCGGCGATGTGATTCTCGGCATCGATGGCGAGCGGATCGACGGCCCGCGGGATCTCGCCCGCAGGGTGGCGGCGCTTGGGCCCGGGAAAAAGGCCGATTTGATCTATTGGCACGATGGCGCGGAGAAAACCACTTCGGTCAAGCTTGGCTCCCTGCCGGATGAGAAGGAAGCGCGGGCAAACCCGGGCGCGAGCCAGGAGAATAACGATTTTAGCGGCCTCGGCCTCACCCTCGCCCCCGCCTCCAGCGTCCAGGGAGCGGGCAGCCATGGGGTGGTGGTGGCCGACATGGATCCCGATGGCGTAGCGGCGCAGAAGGGTTTGCAGGTTGGGGATGTCATCCTTGAGGCGGGCGGCCATGCCGTCAACCAGCCGGCTGACATCAAGGCGGCACTCGCCGAAGCCAAGAAAGACAATCGCAAGGCCGTCCTTTTGCGGGTCAAGGGATCCGAAGGCACCCATTTCGTGGCGATCGCGGTCAATCCGGCTTCCTGAGCCTCACGTCCCCCCGAGGCTTTGCTTAAGGCCAGCACCTATCCCCCCCGTCGCGGTGCTGGCCTCAGGAGGCGACAGGCCGGAAGGCAACTTCCGGCCTGCTGCTTTGCGCTGGAATAAGCTATATGTCGCTTATGCGAATCCTCATCGTCGAAGACGATTCCGAAGCCGCCCAATATATGGCCAAGGCCTTTCGCGAGGCTGGGCACGTCGCCGATCACGTGGGCAACGGCCTCGATGGCTATGCCCGCGCCCGAGATGAAACCTATGATGTTCTGATTGTCGACCGGATGTTGCCGAAGCTCGACGGCCTCTCGCTGATCGGCAGCTTGCGGGCCCAGAACGTGCAGACGCCCGTGCTCATCCTCTCGGCGCTCGGACAGGTCGATGACCGCGTCAAGGGGTTGCGCTCTGGGGGTGACGATTATCTCGCAAAGCCTTATGCTTTTTCGGAACTTCTGGCGCGGGTCGAGGTGCTCGCGCGGCGCAACCGCCCGGGTCTCGGCGAGGACACCCTCTATCGGGTCAACGGCCTGGAACTCGACCGTCTCGCCCATAAGCTCACCCGGGACGGCAAGGACATTCCGTTGCAGCCCCGGGAATTCCGCTTGCTCGAATATTTGATGAAACATGCGGGCCAGGTCGTCACCCGGACGATGCTGCTTGAGAATGTGTGGGATTACCATTTCGATCCCCAAACCAATGTTATCGATGTTCATATTTCGCGGCTCCGCGCCAAAATCGACAAAGGTTTCGAGCCGCCGCTTCTTCATACGATCCGTGGAGCGGGATACATGATCCGTGATGGCACTCGGTAAGCTCTTTCGCACCACCGCCTTCAAAATATCGCTCGCCTATCTGGCGATTTCCGCGATCGGCGCCGGGCTTGTCCTCGGTATGATCGGCTGGAACATGAAGCATGTCATCGAAGAACAGATAAGCCAGACCATCGAGACCAATATCACCGGGCTTTCCGAGCAATATGCGCAAGGCGGCATCCGCCGCCTCGTCAATATCATTCAAAG
>DATJLX010000063.1:0-9681 GCA_035509135.1 Methylocella sp. | reverse complement strand
ATTTGTGGCATCAAAGGAATAGCCGCCATGTCTTGCGATCTTACCAACCCGATTTTCACCGACGAAGCCAAAGCGATCGCCCACATGGAAGCCGACCGCTGGCCCGATGGCGTGAACTGCCCTCATTGCGGCTCTCTCAATGTCCATAAGATGGCTGGCGAGACACAGGCCGGAATGTTCCTTTGCAATGATTGCAGGGACAAGTTCACAGTTCGCACTGGCACGGTTTTCGAGAGAAGCCATATCCCGCTTCACAAATGGCTTCTGGCAACGCATTTGATCGCCGCCAGCAAGAAGGGCATGAGTGCCTTGCAGCTCTCCCGCATGCTTGGCATCACCTATAAAAGCGCTTGGTTCATGTGCCATCGCATCCGCGAAGCCGTGACACCTAAGTCAGTCGGGCCTATCGGTGGCGAAAACAAGATCGTTGAGAGCGACGAAACCGTGATCGGCGGGAAATCAAAGAACCGCGCCTATGCGAAGAAAGAACCGAAAAAGCATACCATCTTGACCCTCGTTGACCGCGATGGGGACAGTCACTCGTTTCACGTCGCTAACGTGAAGGCCAAGACGCTGCGCGAAACCATCGTGAAAGTTGCGAGCCGCAAATCTCACTTGATGACGGACGAACTCGCCTCCTATAGCGGCATCGGCAATGAATTTGCCAATCATTCGACCGTCAACCATTCGGCAAATGAGTTTGCGCGCCTTGGCGGTTTTGCTCATATCAACACGGCAGAATGCCGTTTCAGCCTTATGAAACGCGCCGTGTTCGGCACACATCATTCGATCAGCGAAGCCCATCTTTCGCGCTATCTAGCGGAATGGGATTACAAATGGAACACCCGCAAGATGACAGACGGGGAACGTGCGGCAATTGTCCTCAAAGGTGCCGAGGGCAAACGTCTCACATATCGTCAGCCTCACTAAGCCGATGACTATCAAACAAAAGTCTCTCGCGTTTCTGCGATGGAGGAAGAAACATCATGGAATTTGATATGAGAACGCTTGGCGAGGCTATTACATCGCTCAAAACCGCGACGGAAATCGTCAACACGATTAAGGGCCTCTGGGGCGCTCCTACTGCAAAAAAGGAGGCGGAGGATAAGATTTCCGAACTCCAAGGAATAATCTTCTCCGCCCATCAAAGCGCATTGTCGGCCCAAATGGCACAATTTTCTATGTTGCAGACAGTACGCGACCTGGAAACAAAGATCGCGCAATTTGAAACATGGGATAGAGAGAAAACACGCTACATAATGAAGGACGTTAACCCCGGTCGCGGGTCGGTTCTCGTATATGAATTGAAGCCTGGATCCGCATCTGGCGAACCGGCCCATTGCATTTGTGCAAAATGCTATCAACATCGACTCAAATCTCCATTGCAAGCTCTTCCACACTTAATTGCAGGCCACCGCGCACGGTTTTGCCCAGAATGCAAAACTGAATATATGTTTGGGCCTATTGTCCAAGAGAACAAACCGGCGCACGCGATCACGGATAACTAAGAATCCTTTATTTTTGGGCGCCCACGCTCTTTAGATGGGTTGGCTTTTTTGCTTTTTGCCAGCTTATGCGGCTTATGCGGCTTATGCGGCGTAGCAAGCATACGCTTTAGCGCGGCCTCGCGGCGTTGCTCAGTTTCTTCATCAGTATAGCTTTCGTCTGTTTTTTTAGCCATGAGCGTATGGAATACCATGACATCCAAAATGAGCGAAGACAACGAATGGCAATCGGTCCTAGAGAATCATCCAGATCATGTGCGAGCGATCGGCATGATTTCGATTGAAACCGCCAACCTTGAACATGCAATGGCAAAATTGTTTGCATATGCTGCGAATATTCCTTTGCGCCTAGCACTCGCCATTTATCTTACTCCTAAATCTGCAATAGCCAGAAACGAAATTTTCCAAAGCACTGTAAAAGCGGCCCTTCGGCCACGGGGAACCGATGATCAACAAAAACGCCTACGCTCAGCCCGCGACAAAGTCATCAAAATTGCAGAACGCGCGAAAGCACTCATCGGAAAGCGCCATAGCATTATTCATGACGCTTGGGGCTTTAACGATGAAACCGGAGAAATCCAACGCTACCCATTTTCGAATCCAATTACGCAACAAGCAGTTACTCTGCAGGATCTTGAGAGCATCATCGCGGATTTCCGCAAACTTATTTCACACGCAAACAATCTAAGCGATTTCCTTAAAAAGGACCGTCCGACCTTCGTAAGCATGGCGATAACACCGCGCGACAAAAGTCCCGGATAAAATCAGGTGACATCACGCGGACGGAAACCGTATTCAGCGCCTCTCTTTCGATGAAAAGAAGCCCCGCCTGGATCATCTCTGGCGTGACTTCAATCTCTGTATCGGGCGCGCCAGCCTCGGAGTTATCGAGGCCCGACTCACATACATCATTCATTTGGCTAACTCAAGTATATAGTTGCCCACTCTGGAGCCATTGATGACCCACACTCTTCGCAGCATCTTCGAGCATATCGATATCAAGAAGGACTACAGTGACATCGATTTTTCTGGGTTCAATGTTGATCTCCAGGGCTGGGGAAGTGAACATCAAATTTTTAATGAAGCGATTGGAGCGAGCAACCCTTCGGTGATTATCGAAGTTGGCACTTGGAAGGGGGCCTCGGCGCATAATATGCTTAATATATGTAAGACAAGAGGGATAAATACGGAAATTATTTGTGTTGATACATGGCTTGGCTCGAACGATACATTATGGCTCGATCCAGGTTACCGGAGTTCGCTCCGCCTGAAGAACGGATATCCAAGTATATTTTGGCAGTTCGTTTATAATATGATCAAGATGGAAATGATTGATTCTGTATATCCTCTGCCAATGACGTCAACAGCGGCCTATTATTTGCTGAAACGTTTTGAGATCAAAGCGGATTTAATATATATTGACGCCGGCCACGAGCATGATGAAGTCTATATGGATTTGTCATTGTATTATAATCTTCTTCGTCCAGGTGGCGTCATGGTCTGTGACGATTATACCGCTGGCTGGCCTGGCGTCGTTTCAGCAATCAATCAGTTCGTGGCCGAGAAAAAATTGCCGATGACGGCATTCCAAGCGAAATCCGCCTTCGTAAAGCCCGCGCAAGGTACTTGCTAAGTCTCAAGGGCCTAACGGTGGCAGGGTTTGCCGACGTGCCCGAGCTTGCATGGACGTGATTTGGCCCCTCGCTTCAAGCATTGTGCCGTCGTTTCCGGCGATGACCATGTCGATCATCAGCGACGGCGGGACGGCGCCAAATTTCACCCGCGTAAAATCCTCGGTGCGGCCGGTGCCGCCACGCTCCGTCAGGACGCGGAAGGTTTTGCCGGTTTGCGCGTCGAGATGCTTACGCACCGCCGCGTTTCCGGTCTCGCGGAGGCGCTTCGCTCTTCCTTTCACGATCTCGGGCGCGACGGGCGGCATTTTCGCGGCGGGAGTTCCAGGCCGGGCGGAATAAGGAAAGACGTGAAGATGAGTCAGGCCGCACTCGGCGATGAGGGCCAGCGTATTTTCAAACATGGCGTCCGTCTCGGTCGGAAAGCCCGCGATGATATCGGCGCCGAAAACAATGTTTGGCCGCCGCCGCCGCAGGCCGGCGCAGAGTTTTATCGCATCGGCGCGAAGGTGGCGGCGCTTCATGCGCTTCAAAATGAGATCATCGCCCGATTGCAGCGAGAGATGCAGATGCGGCATGAGGCGCGGCTCATTGGCGAAGGCATCGATGAGGTCTGCGTCTGCCTCAATGCAATCGATCGAGGATAGCCGCAGCCGCTCAAGACAGGGCGCCGCGCGCAGGAGGGATTTGACGAGTTCGCCCAATGCGGGAGCGCCGGCCAAATCGGCGCCATAGGAGGTCAGATCGACGCCGGTCAGGACGATCTCGCGAAAGCCGTTCGCCGTCAGGCGGCAGGCCGCTTCGATGATCTCATTCATCGGAACCGAGCGCGAAGGGCCGCGCCCAAAGGGAATGATACAAAAGGTGCAGCGGTGATCGCAGCCGGTCTGCACCGCGAGAAAGGCACGCGTATGATCCTCGACGCCCTCGGTCAAAACAGGCGGCGCGGTTTTCGCGGACATGATTTCGGCCGCCGCCATCTCAGCACAGGCATCGCGTGCCCAGCTCGCCGGATCGGTTTTGACCGCATTGCCGATCACCCGCGACACCTCCGGCATGATGGCGAAACGCGTGGGATCGATTTCGGCGGCGCAGCCGGTGACGACAATCTCGGCTTCCGGTCTCTCGCGCTTGACGCGGCGAATGGCCTGGCGCAATTGACGTTCGGCTTCCGCCGTCACCGCGCAACTGTTGATGATGACGAGATCGGTCCGGCCAAGGGCAAGCGCGGCGCGGCGCATCGCCTCGGACTCGACGAGATTGAGCCGGCAGCCGAAGGTCAGGACTTCGACGTCCTGCGGCTTGCGCCGGGGCGGGGTCACGCCGCGATGTCCTTGAAGAGATCCGGATCGAGATGCGTCTCGAATTCGAGTTCGACCGGGCCGGTCATCAGAACGTGGCCGTCGCTCTCCCGCCATTCGATCTCGAGAGCGCCGCCGGGCAGGCTCACTTTCGCGTGACGTCCGGTCAGGTCCTTGCGCGCGGCCGCGACGAGGGTGGCACAGGCGGCCGAGCCGCAAGCGCGGGTCAAGCCGGTGCCCCGTTCCCAGACCTTCAGCACGATGTGCTCGCGCGAGATGACATGGGCGAGCGAGATATTGGCGCGCTCAGGAAAAATCGGATGATTCTCAAGCAGTGGGCCGATTTTTGCCAGATCGTAAGACTCAATTGTCTCGACCCAGAAGATCGCATGCGGGTTGCCCATGTTTACGGCCGAGGGCGTATGCAAGATGGGCGCATCGATCGGCCCGATCTGCAATTCGATGCCGCGCGTGTCATGGAAGGGCTCGCGGAGCGGGATTTCGTTCCAGGCGAAGCGCGGGCGGCCCATATCGACGGTGAAAACGGTCGCGCCCCGGCGCCAGCATTCGAGCCGCGCAGTCGCGGTCTCCAAAACGAGTCTTTCGCGCGGCGTTCCGCGCATCAGGATGAAGGCCACGCAACGAGTCCCATTGCCGCAGCTTTCGGCTTGCGAGCCATCCCGATTGTAGATCGTCATGAAGGCCTCGGCCCCGGCCGCGCGCGGCTCATGCAGCACCATGAGCTGATCGAAAGCAAGGCCGTCGCCGTGTCCGATCGCGCGGGCTTCCGGCCCGCTCACGGTCAAGCCCGTGCCGCGCAGATCGAGAACGGCGATGGCGTTGCCAAGCCCGTTCAACTTGGCTACGGGCCTATTCGCGAGCGGGCTCAAGGGTCCATTCATTGCTGGCGTTGAGGATCATAACGGGCTTATTCGATTGCGGGTCTTGCCCATGGGGCGGGGCCGGTCATTCCCTTTCCTCCGGCATGACCAGCACAATGTTTGCGCATTCATGATATAGAAAAACTTCGCCGGGTGGTGGGTTTTATCGCCGCTTCCCGCTTATTTATGCGAGAGTTGGCGGCATTTCATCCATGGACAGCCAAGCGTGGCCGCCCTTTTGCAAACCAGAGTATGCAGATGTCGGAGTGGCACATGAGGATAGGCCATTTGACCCGCTTGCCGGGCCTTGAACTTGCTTTCAGCCTGTTTCTGACGGTGCTGGCCCTGCAGCCGGTGCCGGTCCTCGCGCAAGCCGCCGCACCAACGGCCGCGGGGGCCACGCCGGCCCCTGCTGCTCCGGATGCCAAGACCGTTCCCTCCACCCCCGCCGACACCAGCGCCCAACCGCCCCCGGGGGTGCCAAATGATTCCTCGGCCGAAACCCTCGAACTGACGCCCCGCCCGGTCGCCTATACGAGCGCGAGTGCGGAATGGGCGAATGGCTTCAAGACCGTGAGAGGGGAAATCGCCAAAGTGGATGCGGCGATCAAAAAAGCGGGGCTCACTCCGGCGGGACACCCTTTCGCCCTATTCTTGGCAACCGATGACAAAAGTTTTCAGTTCGAAGCGATGGTGCCAATTGCCGAAAAACCAGAGGGCAAGGAACTCTCGGATGGCGTGATGATTGGTGAGTCGCCCACGGGCAGGGCGATCAAATTTTTGCATCGCGGCGCCTATGATGATATCGACTCGACCTATGATCTCATCACCGCTTTTCTCGATGAGAAAGGCCTCGAATCGCAAAATCGCTTCATCGAGGAATATCTCACCGATACGGCGGAGCCGGATGACGCGGGCCTCGAAGCCGATATCTATGTCTTTATCAAGTAGGAAACGGGCGCAGACCCGGTGTGGGACGCGCGCCTCAAAGAGCTTGTGGCGAGGATTGCCGCAGGAACAGTCGCCAAAGAGCACAAAATTGTGATCAGCAGAACAAACCCGCTTGGCGGGAGGTGATCGCGCCAAGCGCTAAACCGTTTCCCAGAATTCCGGGCGCGCTTGCATGAGCCTGCCGCCGATCCGCACCGCCGAGATTTTCATTGCGAGGCCCTTACTATCGAGTTCGACGGCGACGCCGCACAAGGTAGCCGGGCCAAGCGCCGGCTCGAACCGTGCCACGGGCAGTTTGGTCGTGAACCGGCGGACCGGCTCTTCCTTTTCCATGCCAATCACCGAATCGTAATCCCCGGTCATGCCGGCGTCCGTCACATAGGCCGTGCCATGCGGCAAGATTTGATGGTCGGCGGTCGGCACGTGGGTATGGGTGCCGGCGACGAGCGAAACGCGGCCATCGACGAAATGCGCGAAAGCCTGCTTTTCACTCGATGCCTCGGCATGGAAATCAACCGCCAGCGCATCGCATCCCGCTCCCAAGGGGCAGGCGGCGATTTCCTGCTCGATCGCCTCGAAGGGATCGTTCATCGCATCCATGAAAACCCGGCCCATGAGATTGATGACGAGCACGCGGGCACCAGACGCCGTTTCGATGAGATTGGCGCCGCGCCCCGGCGTTGTTCCCCGCGGATAGTTCAAGGGGCGGATCAGACGCGGCTGGCGGGCGATGAAAACGAGCGCCTCGCGCTGGTCGAAGGCATGATTGCCAAGGGTCACGCAATCGGCGCCCGCCGCGAGAAAATCGGCGCAGATCGTCTCGGTGATTCCAAAGCCGCCAGCGGCGTTCTCACCATTGACGATCACGAAATCGAGGCCCCAGCTCCGTCGCAAATGGGGCAGATGATCCAAGAGAGCCGCGCGGCCGGCGCGGCCGACGATGTCGCCGATGAAAAGCAGGCGCATGCTAGGGCCTGGCCCGGCAGTCGATCAGCTCGCGCTCTGTCAGCACGTAATCGAGTCTTTCGTCATGCGCGTCATGCGGGACATCCGGGACCTCTTGGCCGGCGTAGGCGACGCCCACCGCCCAAATATTTTTTTGGGCACGCAGCGCCGCCAGGGTGCGGTCGTAAAAGCCCGCGCCATAGCCGATCCGATGACCCGTGCGATCGAATGCAGCCAAAGGCACGAACAAGAGATCCGGTGCCGTCTCGAGCGCTCCGGGCAAGGGCTCCTCGATCGCCATCTTTCCCTTGACGGTCGGCTCGCCGGGACGCCACAGCCGGAAAACAAGGGCGGTGCCGAGCCGGCCCGTCACAGGCAAGGATGTTTTGATCCCGGCTTTGGCAAGTTGTTCAAGAAGCGGAAGCGTCGAAGGCTCGTCGTGAAGTGGAAAATAGACCGAAACGACGGTGGGGCGCAGCTCCTTGACGAGGGCGAGGCCGCGGACCGCAAGATGCGCCGCGAAGGCCGTGGCCGCTTCGATAGGCGTTGCGCTGCGGCGCGCCAAGGCCTCTGCGCGGAGGGCCGGTTTGGAGGGGAGGAACATGGCAGAACCGGCTCAACCGTCACTAGCGCGGGGCCGCGATGGCCGTGGGATATCGATCCCGGGAACCTACAACGTAGGTGGGCGCCGTGTGGCCAAGCCCACGAGCGAGGCCAGGGACAGCTCCCTTTGAGATCGATAAGGCCCCGGGAATGCTGATCCGACACGCACCCCGCAGCTCCGCCCCTGCAATGTAAGAGGAGACTGGGCGAAAGGAAAGACCAATGAAAAAACTGTCCGGCGGTTGCGATTTCGCTGCCGAAGACGCATTTAGGCGTTGGCGTATCTGGTAGAGGCGCCGATTGTCCTCATGAGGGGTCAGAGGGAGAACCGGAGCATGGCGGGGATATTCGGCCGCGGACGCGGCGAGACAGGCGGACAAGGCGTTGGCCAAGCCGCAAACCCGGCCAAGCCGGGAGAGGCTTCCAGGGCGCTGGTGAAGGAAACTAGCACGGCGAGTTTCGGCGCCGATGTCATCGCTGAATCGGCGCGGCGGCCGATCTTGGTCGATTTTTGGGCGCCTTGGTGCGAACCCTGTAAACAGCTCGCCCCGTTGCTCGAAAAAGCGGTCAAGGCGGCGGGCGGCAAGGTCGCGCTCGTCAAGATGAATATTGACGAGCATCCGGAACTTCCAGGCCGCCTCGGAGTCCGTTCCATCCCCGCCGTGATCGCTTTTCAGCGCGGCCAGCCAATCGATGGCTTCATGGGCGCCTTGCCGGAAAGAGAGATCAAGGGCTTCATCGAGCGGCTCGTGGGCCCGATCGAGGACGATGCCGATCGGTTGGCTGAAGCCGAAGCCTTGGCCGCGGCTGGCGAAGCAGAAAGGGCGGCGGAACTTTATGCCGCGATCCTTAATGAAAGACCCGGCGACCCCGCCGCCTTGGCCGGATTGGCGAAATGCTTCATCTCCATGGGCGAACTTGAAAGCGCCAAGAAGGTTTTGGACGCGGTTACCGCAGCTAACGAGCGTGATCCGGCGATCATTGCGGCCAAAGCCGCGCTCGAACTTGCCGAACAAGCAGCCGTCGTCGGTGATTCTTCAGAACTGATCGGAAGGATCGCGGCCAATCCGGATGATCATCAGGCGCGGTTCGATTTCGCGGTTCTTCTCAATGCGAAGAACCAACGCACGGAGGCGGCCGGCGAGCTGCTTGAAATTGTCAAACGGGACCGGGCTTGGAACGACGATGGCGCGCGCAAGCAATTGCTGCAATTTTTCGACGCCTGGGGACCGGCTGATCCCGCGACGATCAGCGCCCGGAAAAAACTCTCGACGCTGCTTTTTTCGTGAACGCAGCCCGGATGAACCCATGGTGCGGACGACGGGAGTCGAACCCGTATGATCGAGGGATTTTAAGTGTTATGTTGTATAGCATAACATATTGAAACTCCGAAGATATTCAGAATTTCTGCTGCGTATGTGTAAGAATCTGTGAAAGAATAGACAATTTTTCGCGACTCTCACTTACGCGGCAAAAGGCTAGTACAGCCAAGTTAGTAAGCCCAGAAAAATCGTTCGCGCGATGGAAATCATGGCCGACTCCATTTCGGATAAAGATAGACAGGAATACTGACGTCGGCATGCTTCGGAGCAACAAACGTATCGGCGTCACGCCGCAAAGTTTTGAGGGCGGGGCTTTTATCCACGCCAGCCCCAAAGGGGCAGGGACGACAAGCAACCGCCTGTCACTCACTTGGCGAGTGACAGGCGGTTTCCGCTTCCCGCCAACCGTCCCCGCGAAGCTGGCTCCGGCCTTGAAGCCGGAGCCAGTCGCACCCGTTCAGGCGGCGCGGAGCAGGGCGGGAAGCCAGCCGGTGCCGGTGAGCAGGGCGGCGGCATGGGAGGCCATCTCGCCCTTCTTGAGT
>DATJLX010000062.1:0-9342 GCA_035509135.1 Methylocella sp. | reverse complement strand
GCTGCGCGCCGCCGTTTTGGCCGCCCGCGCGGAAAACATGCCTAAGGACAATATCGAACGCGCCATCAAAAAAGCGGCCGGCAGCGATTCGGAAAATTATGCCGAGGTTCGCTATGAAGGCTATGCGCCAGGCGGCGTCGCTGTCATCGTCGAGGCCTTGACCGACAACCGCAACCGGACGGCGGGCGAGGTGCGCTCTTATTTCACCAAAAGTGGCGGTTCGCTCGCCGAAACCGGTGCTGTGTCCTTCCTGTTTGATCATGTTGGCGTCATCGAGTTTCCAGCGAAGGCCGCATCGGAAGACGCCATGATGGAGGCGGCGATTGACGCCGGAGCCGAGGACGTTCAGGCCAGCGCGGACGGCTTCGAGGTCATCACCGCCATGGAGAGCCTGCGCGACGTCGCGCAGGCGCTCGAGACGAAATTCGGTGAACCGCGTAAGGCGAGCTTGATTTGGAAGCCGCACAATACGGTCGGCGTCGACGATGAATCGGGGGAGAAAATTCTGCGGCTTGTCGGGATGCTCGAAGACAATGACGACGTGCAAAACGTCTATGCCAATTTTGAGGTTTCCGACGCGCTGATGGCGAAGTTCGCTGGCTGAGTGCCGCGCGCGGACGGCAGGCATTAAGGCATCCCAGTTAAGCCGTGGCTTTCTGGGAACGTGGGTCCTCCGGCAGGCCGTCGTCCGGCTGGTTTTCCCTTAGCAAGTCTTCGTCCGGCAGCGCCTCGATGAAGCCGCCAGCCGCGCGAATGACCGCGGCGCCGATTTCCTTGATCTTATGCCGCAAGATTTCATTTTCTTCGCGCTGCATGAGAGTTACCTCGGCATCTTGTGGAGGCAGCGTGGACCGCAGGGCTTCGAGTTCTTGGGTGAGCCCCTCGCACGTCTTTTGGGCCGCATCGAGCGCATCCTGGGTGGCGGCCTGGACGCTCCGCAGCCGCTCGATTTTTTCGTGATAGCCAGCCTCCATGGCGCGGGCCGCCTCGGCTTGCAGCTGTCTCTGCCGGATCAAGTCCTTTTCCCGTTTGACAGCGGCTTCCAAGGTTTCTTCGCGATCCGCGACTCGTGCCGCCGCGGTTTTGAGGGTCACCTGATCGGCTTGATGCTGAAGCTGAAGGGTAGAAAGCTCGGCCTCCATCAGCTTGATCGTCCCCCCTTGCTCCGCCAGCACCTGGGCCTGCGACGCGAGCTTGGCCTCGTGCGCCGCCATGGCTTCCATTTGTTTAACAGCAAAGGCCTTGGCCTCCTTCAGCCTAGCCGTAAATTCCTGGATTTGCGCATCCTTGCGTCCGAGAAGTCCGCTTGTGTCGTAAGATTCCTTCGCCGTTGCCGCGAGTTCCGTCGAGGCCTCCCTCAAAGCGCGTTGCAGGGCGGCGATTTCGGCGCCGTGTTCACCACCCTCTTTGGAAAGAGCGAGCAAATCGGCGTCTTGAGCCTGGATAATCGCCGCCCGATGTCCGAGCTCCGCCATATCGGCGGCATGAATAAGGTTGAGAGCGTCGATTTTTTGCTCAAGCCGCCTTTGCTCGACCGCGAATTCGGCCCGCAACAGGTCGCGCCCGGCAAGGATTTCCGCGGGGGACAGCGGAAGCTGCATTTCGAGCCGCCGCGTGGACAGCCGGATGGCGCGGGCCCAAAACGCCGGGGCAATCGCGAGAGCCAGAAGGCTCGCGACCAAAAACCCAAGCGCGAAGATCATTGCCTGCTCAATCACATCCCGCCGTGCCCCGCCTCGTCAAAGGAATGCCAGCAATCCTTTTACGGTAAATAGGTCCGTGACCCAAATCGCACCCCAAACCCGAAATGATCTGACCGAAGTGATAGAGATTATAAAGGATCGCTTCAAGCGATCGGGTGAACCGCATTGGGCCAGTGAGAGGCTGGGCGACAAAATTGCGCCGAGGTCCCGCATGACGGCTTCGCCTTGCCTATACGCAACACAAGGAAGTGGCGGAACTGAGTTAGCTTGAGCCTGGGCGCTGTTCTTACGAATTTAGCTGGAAAGATTTGTGTGAGATTATGGTTTTCATCAAAAAATTCCGCGCTTTTCGGATCCGCGCGCCTGATGCGGTTTTGCGTTCCTTAAGGCAAGCATCGCGGCGCCTGGTGCCGAGCCGGTTTTCAACTTTGTCCATTGCCCAAACCCGCCTGCCCGATTTGCGGGGGGTAATCCGGAGCAAAGCAGGGCTGCCCCGGGCGCCCCGCCGCCGCCGTTCTAAAACGGGTTCCAGGTCGAGGTTTCGGTGAATTTCAAATAGCTGACATTGAAGCCGAGACGGGCGCCGAGCCCCGAGCGGATGGGAACCACATAAACGCCGTCGTTGACGAGCGCCGTCATGCCGAAGCCGCCGACGAGATAGGCGGAACCATCGACGCCGCCATACCGGCGAAAGATCGCATGCGTCGCCGGCAAATTATAAACGAGCATCATGGTGCGATCGCCATCCGCTCCGGCATCGAGCCCAAGCGAGGGGCCTTGCCAAAAAACCTTCAGATCCCCGGCATTGCGCGTATACATGGTGCCTTCGCCGTAACGAAGACCGCCGATGAAAGCGCCGCCCGCTTCCTGGCCCAGCACATAGCCATTGGGCTTGCCCCAGCGCCTGGTCGCCTCCTCGACAACCTCGGCAAGGCCACGCGAGATCGACCCGAAGAACCGATGGCCATTGGTGATGATATCATCCGAGGAAAATTCGCCCGGCCGCCCATTTTGCGGATCCGGATCCGCCAAAACAGCGGTTGCCCGGATAACCGGAATCCCGGCGGCAAGGGCCAGAAGGTTCAGCGCCATTTCCCGTCGCGTTTGCATGGTCAAATCCTCCATTCCATCGTCCGCGAATCAGGTTCTCTGTCGTTTCGCCATATGTTTTCATGACATTCTAAGAATAGAATTAATGAAGAATTGACCCCGCAGGGTCTTATCATGGCTTCTTCAGGGCGAAGCTGTGCCCCTTGCCCGCCCAGGTCCCGCCGGCTGCCAAGTCCTTTATTTAACCCCTTGCCGTGCTCAAAAAATGGCGGCCTTGGGATCGCCCCAGGCGATAAAAGGCCCATTTTTGAATTGCGTTTCGGTTTTTCCGTAACGCAAGGGGCGCCCCGCGCCATCGAGCACGAGACCACCCGCCGCCCGCAAGACAGCGTCGGCCGCCGCCGTATCCCATTCCATGGTTGAACCGAAACGCGGATAAACATCGGCCTCACCTTCCGCGAGCAGGCAGAATTTGAGCGAGGAACCGGCCTCCCGCCGCGACCTGATGGAAAGCTTGGTGAGAAAGGCTTCGGTCGCCGGCTCGGCATGCGACCGGCTCACGAGAGCGGTCAAACCTTGGCGGGGCGCCGGCCGCGCATGAATGACACGGCGTTGGCCGGGCGGGGGCAGCGGCGAACCCGGCGCGACCGAACAGGCGCTGGCTGAGGTGCCGCCGATCCAGAGCTGTTCGAGGGCTGGAGCATAAACCACGCCGGCACGCGGGACCGCATCGACAATGAGCCCTATGTTGATGGTGAATTCGCCATTGCGGCTCAGAAATTCGCGCGTCCCATCAACCGGATCAACCAGGATGAACGCCGCTTGCGAAACCGTCTTCTCGCCTCTTGAGGCGGCTTCCTCCGCCAGCACCGGCAAATGGGGCACCCGCTGCGCCAGGCGTTTCAGAATGATGGTTTCCGCCGCCTCATCGGCATCGCAGACCGGGCTGCCATCGGGTTTGGTTCGCGCCTTTATGTCGCCCGCATAGACCGCCATCACCGCAACGGCGGCCTCGAGCGTGATTTCGGCGAAAATATCCGCGATAGCATCGCAATCGATGGTCTGGGATTTGGGGATATCAGTGTCCGTCACAAAATGCCGCTCGCTTTCTGGTACCATTGACCGATTTCTCGCAGCGATCCAAACGCTTTTTGCCTTGACCGCACCGAAACACGCCCAATCCGGCGCGCCGGGACGGTTTGTTAACCTCTCCTTCGCACAATGGATCGATTTCTGTTGATAGCCCGCGCCGCCGCCCGGCGCGCGGTTTCTTGCTGTGGCAAAAGCTTCAGACATGCGAGGCATGATAGTTCTGGATGGTCTTGGAGCGCCAAGCCCGGCCTTCCTGCCTGGAAGGCCTTGCTTTACGGATGGATGACCGATGACTGCGTTTGCCCTCGACCCCCTCGACCTTGCCGCTTTGCTATGCTCAAGGGTCTGCCATGATGTGATCAGCCCGGTTGGCGCGATTATCAATGGGCTTGAGGTCCTCGACGAAGAGAATGACGCGGAAATGCGCGGTTTTGTCCTCGATCTCATCAAGAAAAGTGCCGAACAGGCGTCGGCCCGTTTGCAATTTTGCCGGCTGGCGTTCGGCGCGGCGGGTTCGGCCGGGGCTTCGATCGACACCGGCGATGCGGAAACGGTCGCGCGCGGCCTGTTCTGCGGCGAGCGGACGGAACTAGCATGGCATGTGCCCTCGCTCCTGATGCCAAAGAACAAGGTCAAGCTGATCCTGAACCTCTGCCTGATCGCCGCCGCCGCCATCCCGCGCGGCGGCATCATCGAGGTGACGCTTGCCGATGCGGCGGCGGAGCGGCTCACGGTGACCGCCAAGGGCACCAATGCCAAGCTCGTTGGCCAGTTGCCGGGCCTCCTCGCCGGGACACCGGATCTCCCTCCCTCCGGCCCGCAGGACATCCAGGCCTATTATGCGGGGCTCGTCGCCAAGGCGGCGAATATGGTTTTGACAGTCACCGCGGACGCCGACCGCGTCAGCATCGATGCCGAGCCCCTCTCCGTGGTGGCCATCGCCGAGGCGCTGTAAGCACAAGATCGGTTGAAGGCTCGAAGCGCGCGCCCGCCAGACAATCATGTTTCTTATTGGTAGGCCAGGGCCGAAAACACCATCGCACGAAACATGGGTCCCTTTGAATGACGCCGGTCCATGCGGCGGCGGGTTCAAATGGCATTGACAAAATCGGTCGTAAGCCGGACCCTTAAAGGGTGTCCTCCTCTCGTAGATGCCGGAGCGACGAGGTCCAGATGAGGTCTGCGGGATTCGCCGGGGCGGTGCTTGCCGGAGCAGGCTGCATCTTTTGGATCGGGGCGGCAGACACAAAAACGTATGCAAGACTCGCCGCCCATGATCATGATGGCACGTTTGCGGTCAATCTCGTGACGCGGGCCGGTTCTTGCCATAAGAATTACAACACAAAATCACCGTGACCGGCGGGCAGATTCACGTAATCGGACATGCTCTCGTGCGAGCGTCGAGTCATATCGGCGCGAGTGGTAAAGTCTCGGTGACGCTCCGGCTTTTGCACCACACCGCCCATGCCACGGGCAGGATGCGAGGTCACTGGGGCTCGGGAAACTGGATGTCGCAGAGTTTGTCCTGTAGCGGATCTTGGCGCGCCACGCGGCAAAGCTAAGGGTCGAGACTCCATGTCGCCATTCGGGTGGACGCTCATCGTCTCGCGGTGTAAAAGCGGCCGCGCAGAAAAGCGAGTTGCGTCCTGCTGATCCTGCGCGGCTCGGCCGAGAGATTGAAACACAGCCCCATTTCGCGGCCCTTGCGCCAAACGACATGGGCTTCGAGGAGCCTCTCAGGCCAATCTTCGTAAAGACGGATCCAGCTTGGCACTGGACGATCCCCAGAAAGTCGTATCCGTGCACCGGTCTCGGACCGGTCATAGATTTGGCATTCGCTAAGGAAGGCGTTGCAAGGATCAAGGACCTTGCCTGAACGCAGACGTGTCCGGCGCCGGTGCGCCAGCCGCTGATCGCCAGCATCACACGTCTTAACCACGTAATAAGCAAAATCCGGGCGGGGGCCGCAGTCTCCGGGACGATCGAGTTTGATGGCGTCGATGACGGGGCCCTTGCCGCGTTTATTTTGGGGATCTGTCTGCTGCAAAGGTCAAGCTCATCGGCGTAGGGTTTTCGCGCCTCGGCCAGCAACCGCGAGATGCAGGATCCGGCGAAACAAGGTTAGCGCCACCTTAATCCATTTGATAGAGCAAAGAGATGGCGGATCGCATAGTTTGGTAAATGCGCCGGCGTCTCGCCGGGGCCGTGGATGGCGATCGGCGGAAGTCGCCAGCAGACCGGTACCAACGCCGCCACTATATGTTTTGTCTTGATGATGTGTCTTGCCGAATGAGTTTGTCCCAAAAACCGGCCTCTTCCGGAACCCGCACTAAAGCCCGAGATCGGTGAGAGACGGGTGATCGTCCGGGCGGCGGCCAAGCGGCCAATGGTATTTGCGGTCATCCTCCTTGATCGGCAGATCGTTGATGCTGGCGATGCGAAGGCGCATCAGGCCATCCTCATCGAATTCCCAATTTTCATTGCCATAGCTGCGGAACCAATGGCCACTGTCGTCATGCCACTCATAGGCGAAGCGCACCGCGATGCGATTGCCGCCGAAGGTCCAGATTTCCTTGATCAGGCGATAGCCAAGCTCGCGGTTCCATTTGCGCGTCAGGAACGCCTTGATGGCCTCGCGGCCATGGATAAACTCCGCGCGATTCCGCCAGCGGCTGTCTTCCGTATAGGCCAGCGCGACGCGAGCGGGATCCCGCGTGTTCCAGGCATCCTCGGCCAGACGCACCTTCTCAGCGGCCGTCTCGGCGGTGAAGGGAGGAAGCGGCGGACGATTCATTTTAAGATCCTTGTTCGGCAGTTTCGGGTGGCGGCCGCCAGTGAAACCGCGGGCCTTCCTCGAATTCGCGGCTCCGCGGTTGAAGACGCGGCTCACGGAGATCGCGGGAGTGGATTAGACCGGTGAGACACAAGCCTCCAAGCTGCGCCACCGGATCGAGCGAACGCCGCCATCACCCCTGCCCCGGCCCGGCGATCGGCGCTTGAAAACTCAAGCCAAGATCCCAGGGAAAATAGATCCAGGTGTCCTGCGACACCTCGGTGATGAAGGTATCGACGAGGGGGCGCCCGAGCGGCTTCGCATAGACCGTCGCGACATGCGCCTTCGGCAAGACCGCGCGGATGAGTTTAACCGTCGCCCCCGTATCGGCGAGATCATCAATGATAAGAAGGCCTTCGCCGCCGCCCCGGGTGGTTTCGGGCAAGACGCTTTTCAGGACCTTGATCTCGCCCTGGATTTTCTCTCGCGCATAACTCGCGGCGCAGAAGGTATCGATGATCCTCATATCGAGCTCGCGGGCGACGATCGCGGCCGGCACCAGACCGCCCCTGGTGATCGCCACCATGCCGGAAAACCGCTCCCCGCCGGAAAGCCGCCAGGCGAGCGCCCGCGCATCCCGGTGAAACTGATCCCAGGAGACATGAAAGGCCTTTTCGGTCATGGCGTTGCTCTTTGCGGCCTGTCCCGGAGCCGGGTCTCGCATTCGAGGCTCAGGCCGACGCTTTTGTCAACCGGCTCAGCATGGCCCGGATCGCCGCCGCAGCGGCGGCAACCTTCGTCTTGTCCTTGCCGCGAACGACAATCTCATTGTGAAAGCCGCCCTCCCAAAACGCGGGATAGGAGCCGATCGTGAGCTCGGGGCTGGCATTGGCGATCTCGCCCAGCGCCGCCGCATAGGCGCCCTCGGGCAGGCTGCCCGCCGTGACCGTCTCAACGATCATCGGAAGGCCGGTGGCGAGTTTCGGCGCGACATCGTCGAGCATCGCCTGCATGATCGCGGGCACCCCCGCAAGGACAATGACATTGTCGATCCAAAAGCCGGGCGCCGCCGATATTTTGTTCCCGACAAGCGCGGCGCCATGCGGAATGCGCGCCATCCGGCGGCGCGCGGCGTTCAGATCCTCCGGCTTGATTCGCTCAAGCAGAAGTTTTATCGCGCGGGGATCTTCCGAGATTTCGACGCCGAGCGCCGCTGCCACCGCATCGGCGGTGATGTCGTCATGCGTCGGACCGATGCCGCCGGTCGTGAAAAGATAATCGTAGCGGCACCGAAGCGCGTTGACCGCCGCGACAATCTCGGCCGGGACATCGGGAACGACGCGCGCCTCGCGCAGATCGATGCCGATCTTGGTCAGGTAATCGGCCATATAGATGATGTTTTGGTCCGGTGTGCGCCCGGACAGGATCTCGTCGCCGATGACAAGAAGCGCCGCCGTCACCGATGCCGCCTGCCCCATCCTCTTTCTCCCTTGTCAGCCTGAAGCAAGCTCCAGCCTTTTTACTCCGTCTGCCAACACGGAGAATCGACCATGGGCCTCTTAAGCGCAATGACTGCGAGCGTATCGGGAATGGCCGCGCAGGCCAATTACCTTGCGACCATTTCGGAAAATATCTCGAATTCGAACACCACGGGCTACAAACAAGCCAACACGTCATTTCAGGACATTGTCGATCAAATAGGCTCCGCAGGCGATTATAGCTCCGGCGGCGTAAGCACCTCGGTTGGCTATGATGTCACGCAGCAGGGCACCCTCTCGGCGACCACATCGACGACCGATCTCGCGATCCAAGGGAACGGCTTCTTCCTCGTCAACAATTCGGATGGCGCCACTTTCCTGACGCGGGCCGGATCGTTTGTCGAGGACGCAAACGGGAACCTTGTCAACTCGGCTGGCTACACGCTCATGGGCTATAGTCTCGCTCCCGGGGCACCTGGCGTCACCGGGAGTGTGGCTGCCTTGCAGCCGGTGAACGCCAACGGGGTGGCGCTTCTCGCGACACCGTCTACGTCCGGCACTTTCACCGCCAACCTCGATTCGAATGCCTCCGTTGTGACCGGGGCACCCTCATTCACCAATTATACGAGCGATTCCTCGGTCGTCGCCTATGACGATCTCGGCAATCCCGTGACCTTGGATATTAATTTTTCGAATATGGGGGGCAATCAATGGCAGGTGAGCGTCTATAACAATGCCACCCCGACAGCGGCGGCCTTGACGACCCAGACCATCAATTTCGATCCGACAACCGGGAATCTGACGGCGGCCTCGCCGCAATCCCTCTCCGTCGCCATTCCAGGCGGCAATACCGTCTCACTGAACATTTCAAGCATGACGCAATTGGCATCGCCCTTCGCGGTTTCGGCTGCCACCATCGATGGCAATGCTCCGAGCGAGTTACAAAGTGTCAGCATCGCGACCGATGGCACGCTCTCCTATGTCTATGCGAATGGCAAAACCGTGCCGGCTTACAAGATTCCCCTCGGCAATGTCGTCAGTCCCGATAGCCTTACCAATATCACGGGCAACGTCTTCCAGGTCAATTCCGACTCTGGCAGCCTTGTGATTGGGAACGCCGGGAATGGTGGTTTGGGAACCATCCAATCCTCCGAGCTAGAAACCTCGACGGTGGATTTGGCGACACAATTGACCAACATGGTTGTCGCGCAAAACGCCTATGGCGCCAATAGCAAGGTTTTCCAGA
>DATJLX010000061.1:0-6507 GCA_035509135.1 Methylocella sp. | reverse complement strand
GCCTGGCGAGGTTCTTGGCCTCATCGGCGGCGAAAGCGGCCGGTCCCGGTTCGATCGCGTTTCGGTCCTGACCATGAAGGTAGGCGAGGCCAACCAGGACTATGGTCTCACCCGGCTAACGCATCCGGCCGGCACGGTTTGGCTCGCGGGCCAGGAATGGCCTTCTGGAAAACAAGTCCGGGTCATTGTCAAGGCAACCGATGTCGTGCTCTCCGTCCTGCCGCCGCAGGAACTCAGTGTGCGCAGCTCTCTCTCGGGACACATCGCCTCCATTGAAAGAGATGGTCCGTTGGCGATTGTTGAGATTGATCTCGATGGAGGCGGACGTCTGACCGCAATTGTCACGCGGCATGCGCTCGACGCACTGCGTCTCGAACGCGGCGCCAGAATCATCGCCCTCATCAAGACATGCGGGCTCGATGAGCGGCAGGCCACCGTAACACCGCTTTAGTCTAACTCTCGCTGGTTCGAAACCATCGCTGTCCGCTTTTCCCTTTACACGGCTCTGCTGGGTCTCTCGGACGCGCTCAACCAAAGGGGCAATTACCCTTCCTTCATGAGTGGCCACCGGGATTCAGCGCCGCCAGCTTGAACTTCGCCCCATCGGCGGGCGCACCACTATCTAGGGCGGGATGCGAAAAGTGGGTACCGGTTTGTCGCAAAAATCCCGCTCTAAGTTTTTAGAATCGATCATTTTTTATGATTCTAGGTCGACTCGACCCAAAATCATCGTAACCGAAGTGAGATAGTCCGCTCCGTCCACTCGCCCTCACCAATTTGCGCTGCATGGGCGCGCCGCCGACCCTTAATAGTGTGTGAAGGACGCGTCGCGCGGGCTATTTGGGCTGTCTTGTTTGCTACAAACCTCGACGAAGGACAGAGCGGCTCTCAAGCGGGATTTATCGATACGCAGTTGACTTATGCCTAAACCTTTGAATTTGCTATATTCCGTCGCGGTGGATCCTGATTTGCATGAAGACTGATTTGCATGATGCATTTGGAGCCCTTGGTCACGGAACTGAGCCGTCTCTCTGGAAAAACGGGTATTTTGTATGTCGCATAAGCTTCAACTCGGAATGGGCTTCACATTTGAGCAGCTTTATACAGTCGAAGGGGTAGTAGCAGTCGACCGGGCGTTCATCGCCCATCTCGCCGAAACCGACGCCGCGCTTCACAACCGTCTCGTCGGCGCGCGCACGGACGCCGCGGCGCTCGACGCCAAAGAGCAGTCGGATCTCATCATTGACGCGGCGCCGCATGTTGAGGATTTCATTGGGCATCTCTTTCGCATTTCCGATGAGATCGCGGCGATGCAGGCGCGCCACAATGAACTCGCGCCGATCTATTCGGTCAAGCGGCTCTTCGTTCAGCGCCGCGCGGTCAAAGGCGTCTCGGAGGAAGAGGCCGAGGAAATCGACGGACCGGCCATCAAGATCCAGCTCGAAGATTACTTCGGCGAGCCGCTCACCGAATTGAGCTACGCCCGCCATGTGCAATCCTGGCTCGATAATGAAACCCACGAAGAGGCGCTCGAACTGGCCGAGAGCTACGCGGCCTGGGCGACGCTTTCCGAAGCCGGCCAGGCCGCGCATAAATCCGCGGTACTGTTTCGGGTGCCCCATAAGCTCGATTCCGAGCATCTCGTTCCGGTCGAGACGGAAGTCATCGACGGCGTGACTCAGGCTCGTCTGCCGAAAGACCATCACAGGCATCGCGAAGGCTTCGCGCTGACCGACCATGGCATGGATATGCGCGGCTCGCTCGATCAGGCGAACTACTGTATCTGGTGCCACAAGCAGGGCAAGGATAGCTGCTCGCACGGATTGAAGGATAAGGAGACCGGCGCCTTCAAGGGTAGTGCCTTCGGCGTGCCACTGGCCGGATGTCCGCTCGAAGAAAAAATCTCCGAGATGAATTCATTGAAAGCACGCGGTTTCGTGATTGGCGCGATCGCGGTCGCAACGGTCGATAACCCAATGTGCGCGGGGACCGGTCACCGCATCTGCAATGATTGCATGAAGTCCTGCATCTATCAGAAGCAGGAACCTGTCGACATACCCCAGGTCGAGACCGAGAATTTGAAGGACCTTTTGGCCCTGCCTTGGGGTTTCGAGATCTACTCTTTGCTAACGCGTTGGAGCCCGCTCAATCTGAACCGCCCGGTGCTGAAGCCTGCCACGAACTATAAGGTGCTTGTCGTCGGCCTTGGGCCGGCCGGCTATACGCTTTCGCATCATTTGATGAACGAGGGTCATACCGTCATCGCGGTTGATGGATTGAAGATCGAACCGCTCGATCCGGCCTTGTCGGGCGTCGATCGGTTTGGCAAACGCGTTTCATTTGAACCCATCTACAACGCGAAGACCTTGATCGAGCCCTTGGAATCCCGCTCCAGCGCAGGCTTCGGCGGTGTCGCAGAATATGGCATTACCGTTCGCTGGGATAAAAACTTTCTGAAGATCATCCGGTTGTTGCTGGAACGCCGGAGCCAGTTCACGATGATCGGCGGCGTCCGCTTCGGCGGAACGATTGGGATCGATAAAGCCTTCGAACTCGGCTTCGATCACATCGCGCTCTGCGCGGGCGCGGGGCGCCCGACCGTAATCCCAATGAAAAACGGCTTGGTACCGGGCGTCCGGCAGGCGTCTGATTTCCTGATGGCCCTGCAATTGACCGGCGCCGCGAAGTTCGATTCGATCGCAAACTTGCAGCTCCGCATGCCTGTTGTCGTCGTAGGCGGCGGCCTGACTGCGATCGACGCCGCCACGGAGGCCATGGCCTATTATCCGGTGCAGGTCGAGAAATTCCTCACTCGCTATGAAACGCTCATCGCTGAACATGGCGACATTGTCGTGCGTTCGATCTGGTCCGAGGCTGAGGCCGAGATCGCCGACGAATTCATCCACCACGCGCAGGCCATTCGCGCCGAGCGCAAGGCGGCGCAAGCGGCGGGAACAAAGCCGAAGATTGCCGAACTGATGGAGCAATGGGGCGGGGTGACGATCGCCTATCGACGCCGTCTTATTGACTCGCCGAGCTACACGCTGAACCATGAAGAAGTGAACCTGGCCATGCAGGAAGGCATCCGCTTCGCGGAAGGCCTCTCCCCCGAGGAGGTCAAGGTCGACCGCTTCGGGATGGCGGAGGCTTTGGTCGTCTCGAAGAAAGGCGGCGATCAATTTACGCTGCCCGCGCGCGCGGTCATTGTGGCGGCGGGAACCCAGCCGAACACCGTGCTTGGCCGCGAAGATCCGCAAAATATCGTGCTCGATGGCCGTTACTTTCAAGCCTATAGCGAGGATGGTGCGCCTGTCAGTCCGGAAAAATCGTGCAAGCCGGATAATATTCATGTGTTGATGAGCGCGCGTTCCGATGGGCGGGCGATCAGCTTCTTCGGCGATCTGCATCCGAGTTTCGCCGGCAATGTCGTGAAGGCGATGGCGAGTGCCAAATTAGGCTATCCTGTCATCAACCGGAAAATGGCGTCGATTCCGGCCACGTCCGTGGCGCCGGGCGTGCTCGTCAAAACAATGAATGAAGGCTTGCGCGCCGCCGTCCAATCGGTTGAGCGGCTGACACCAAATATCGTCGAGGTGACTGTCAGCGCGCCCTTCGCGGCACGGGGCTTCGAGCCGGGGCAATTCTATCGCTTGCAGAATTTCGAGGCTTTGGCGCCGCGTATTGATGGCACGACGCTCATGATGGAAGGCTTGGCGCTCACCGGCGCTTCGGTCAACAAGGAGAAAGGCCTATTGTCGACGATTGTGCTGGAAATGGGCGGATCGTCGGATCTCTGCGCGCATTTGCAACCTGGCGAGCCCGTCATCTTGATGGGGCCGACCGGCGAGCCAACCGAAACGCCGCCGAAAGAGACCGTCCTCCTCGTCGGCGGCGGCCTCGGCAACGCGGTCTTGTTCTCGATCGGGCAGGCGCTTCGGGCAGGCGGTTCCAAGGTTGTCTATGTTGCCGGCTATAAGCGGTTGGTCGATCGATACAAGATCGAAGAAATTGAGCGCGCGGCCGACGTCATCGTTTGGTGCTCGGACGAAGCCCCCGGCTTCGAGCCAACCCGGCCGCAAGACAGAACCATTGTCGCCAATATCGTCGAAGCGATCGCGGCCTATGGCTCGGGTAAGCTCGGCACGCCGGCGATCCCGCTTGACGAGGTCGATCGCATTATCGCGATCGGTTCCGACGGCATGATGAACGCGGTGGCGAAAGCGCGGCATGGCGTTTTGAGGGATTTGCTGAAGCCGTCTCATTGTGCGATCGGATCAATCAACTCGCCCATGCAATGCGCTATGAAAGAAATCTGCGGACAATGTCTGCAACTTCATAGAGATCCTGTCACTGGAGCTGAGACGGTCGTGTTCTCTTGCTTCAATCAGGATCAGGCTCTCGATCGTGTCGATTTCGCTAGCCTACGTCAGCGCCTCTCGCAAAACAACGTGCAAGAGAAGCTGACAAAGTTATGGATCGACCGGGCTCTGCGTCAATTGGGCTGGCGTGAGCACCTCGCAGCTGAGTGAAAGCACAGTTCAGGCAGCCTCAACGAGAAAAGCAAATTGATAAGCTCAACAGCTGGAATTTAACTTAAGGAGGAGATAGTCATGACCTATGTCGTGCTCGACAATTGCATAAAATGTAAATTCACGGACTGCGTGGTGCCGTGCCCCGTCGATTGTTTCCACGAGGGCGCGAATATGCTGGTCATCGATCCCGAAGTCTGTACCGATTGCGGTCTTTGTGAACCGGAATGTCCGGCCAAGGCGATCAAGCCCGATACTGCCAAGAACCTAGGTGTTTTTCCCAAGGTCAACGCCGATATGGCGAAGATCTGGCCCGTTCTCACAGTCAAGCGGGACGCCATGCCCGAGTCAGCGGAATTCTGCGGCAAGACGAATAAATATGAGGCCTATTTCTCGGCGGATCCGGGTGAAGGTGGTACTAAAAAGAAAAAACCCAAAAAGGAAAAGGCTGAATGAATTTGGTGTGCATTCCGTTTGACCAGACAGCCGGCGGGTTGAGTTAAGCACTCATACCAATTCCCTGTGAACATGACTCAAGTAGGATTCCAGCAGAGGCGGGAATTTGATTCACATGGCGAAGAGGGAGATTCGCCATGCCGGTTCCGCTTCGAGGGGATTTTGATGCTCTGCAATTGCGCCGCTTTGCCTGCCGGACGAAGGACGGGCCGCAAGTAGCGCGCCGCTTGCTGGCGCTCGCCGCTGTCTACGCCGTGCGACCGGACCGAGGCTTCGAAGATCGGTGGCGTGAAAATCGTGCGCGACTGGGTGGTGAAGTTCAACGCCCAGTCCTGACGGCCTCGTCGACAAGAAGGCACCCGGCCAAGCCTCGCGGTTGAACGGTGTGCATCGGGCCGAACTCGCCAAAGCGATCGACGAAGATCCCGTCCCGCGATCCATGGTGTGGTGCGCTGGCGGCTCGTTGATCTTTGCCGATGGGTCTTCGAGGCGTTCCGTATCTCGGGACTCTGTGCAGACGCTCAGCTGCGAGCCGCGAGCGATGGGCTACCGAAGGCTCTCCGCGCGTCCGCCATCATCCCCAGGCCGAAGGAGCGATCGAGGATTTTAAAAAAGCCTTCCCTCGCGTTTGGAGGCGATCGCGCACGAGAAGGGCGTTGCACCGGAGCGTATAGAAAGTTGCTACGCCTGGAACAGGCTCGTCAACATGCCTTGGAAAATCCTGTCCATCGGAACGCGCGATTGGGCCTCGAGGTCATAATCAACGACAATTGTTATCAACAACGATCTGAAGCAGACGATCAGAACAAGCCGCGCGCCAAGACCCGCGATGATCTCGTCGCCGCTACCGCGTCGATCCTCAAATCGATCCAGAAACGCCCGGACCGGGTCAAGTCATACTTTCACGCAAAGCAGGTGCGCTACGCTGCTTGATGTGTCATCAGTTTCATTGGGTTATTAGAAACTTGGCCGATTGCTTTCGCCTCCGGCAAAAACACTTCAGGTCCAGCAAGATAAATTTTCGGTCGCTCCCTGCGGTGGCTCCGGCAAGGGATCAGCTAAAGGGCTGCCGAACAGATTGACAATTTCGGTCGCATGCCGCGCTCCAGAAGAGAACTGGCACGCCTGTACTCAAAAGGAGCACCGCGTGTATAAGCCGAGATCCTAGTCAAGTTCAAAAGGATGGTTGATGCGTGCCAGCGTCGATCGAGGAACCACCTAAATGTTCGTTCGGTTTGCGATTGGGCGAGGCTACCTGATTGAGAATATCTTGCAAAACAGCTTCGTTCTTGTGTTCGCTTTGAAGATAGCGCTGGTGTCCGTTTTTTTTGACGGCCGATATCAACGCATCGTCATTCAATAGCCGGCGGCATTGCTGGATGCACTCCTGCGCATCCTTCCAAAACACGGCTTCCACACCGTCTTGGAAGGCTTCGCAATGCTCGTCGGTCCGTTCGGCACATAAAAGCCCGCCAAACGCCGGAATTTCGAAGGTTCTGGTCGTGTGCCGGTCACGGTTGCC
>DATJLX010000060.1:0-12160 GCA_035509135.1 Methylocella sp. | reverse complement strand
CGATTGTTGGAAGATAACGCATGTCATTTGCCCGGATAACAGACGCTGTGGCGGTCCATATTGCTGCGACCAGGAGTAACGTTCGCCCTTCGCGCGCCCTCAGCGGCATAGGTTTTCACTGTTTTCCCATGTGATTGTGTTGCGCCATGTGCGGACGCTTCACCCAAAGCTACCCCAGCCCGCACTTAACTTGCGCCCACGCTACAACATCGCTCCGACAACGGCGATCGACGTCGTGAGATTGGCGGAGGGCAGGCCGGAGCTTGTCCCGATATGCTGGGGCCTCATTCCGGGCTGGTGGAAGAAGACCGCCAGGGCGTGCGGGCCGAGACCGTGGCCGAAAAGCCTATGTTTCGATCGGCGTTCAAGCGTGGTCGTTAATGTCATCCTCGGCTTTGTCCTCTCGGCGATCGTTTTCGCCTCGCATTGGCAGTCGCTGGTACGATAGCGGAGGAGATAGCGACGCATGTTCCATTGGAAATTGATACAAGGAGCCCTGAAGGACGTTACATTTCGCTCCGGAGAAGCCTGTCGATTCTGCGACGGTTTCGTAAACGAGCCGGACCTTCTCGAAGAGGCGATACCGGGACTCACGAGCTTCAGTTCGGCTTACGGTTCGACACTCAGTGACGACGGCTTGTGCCGTCGTGACGATCGATATGTCAGGGCGAGCTTCAGCTGCTCGGATTACGTGCCTTACGCCCCGGCGATTAGGACGATCGGAAAGGCCTAAGGCCTTGCAATTTTCAATTTTGCGACCGAGGCGAGGCGATGGCGACCATAGCGATCATCGGAGGGGGTTTCCGCGGAACCGTTCTCGCCTCAATCTTTTTGCCCGTGGGACTGAACAAGATCGGTTGATCTTGGTCGAGAGGCGTCGGGAGATCGGCCTCGGCTAGCGAGTTTAGCCTAGTCGCCGCTTGGCTGTTGCATCTTCTCCAGCACCTGATCGATCGTGAAACTCGCCGCTTTCTGGCGGGGCGGAAAATCCTTGAAGGTTGCCAGGAACTGGCTGACATAGGCCTGCGCCGGTACCAGCAAGAAGGCATGGTCGAGCAGCCAGTCATAATAGGTGTTCGAGGTGATATCGGCACGCTCATAGGGGTCGAGCCGGAGATTAAAGATGAGCGGCACCCGCAAATGGGTGAAAGGCTCGGACCAGACCCGCAAGGTTCCTGGCGCCCTTTGCTCCAGGAAGACGAATTTCCAATTGTCGTAGCGCAGGCCCGTAAGATCGCCGTCGTCGGAGAAATAGAAGAATTCCTTGCGCGGGCCTTTTTTCTCTTCGCCGGTAAGATAGGGCAGGAAATTATAGCCGTCGAGATGAACCTTATAGGTCTCCTTTCCAGCCGTGTAGCCGGTGAGCAGCTTTTCCTTGATGTCGGGCACACCGGCCATCGCCAGCAGAGTCGGCAGCCAATCGAGATGCGAGACGATCTCGTTTGACACGGAACCCGGCTTGATCTTCCCCGGCCAGCGGACCATCGCCGGCACCCGGTAGGCGCCTTCCCAATTCGAGTTCTTTTCGTTGCGGAACGGCGTCATCGCCGCATCCGGCCAGGAGTTCATGTGCGGACCATTGTCGGTCGAATAAAAGACAAGCGTGTTGTCCTCGATCCCCAATTCCTTCAGCTTGGCAAGCACCGTCCCCACATTCTTATCATGATCAATCATCGTGTCGGCATAAGGCCCAAGCCAGCGGCCTGCCTGACCCAAGCTCTCCGGCTTGGTATGGGTGCGGAAATGCATATGCGTGAAGTTCACCCAGACGAACATGGGCTTGCCCGCTTTCGCCTGCTTCTCAATGAAGGCGGCCGAGCGATCCGCGATGTCATCGTCGATCGTCTCCATGCGCTTCTTGGTGAGCGGGCCGGTGTCCTCGATAGTCTGCGTGCCGTCTGGATTGGCGAAGCTATGGATCACGCCGCGCGGGCCGAATTTCTTGCGGAAGTTCGGAAATTCGGGATCGCCGGGTTTCGGATAATCGGGAAGCTCCGGCTCCTCCTCCGCATTGAGGTGATAGAGATTGCCATAGAATTCGTCGAATCCATGCGCGGTGGGCAAGAACTCATCCTTGTCGCCAAGATGATTCTTGCCGAATTGCCCAGTCGCATAACCCTGGGCCTTCAGCAATTCTGCGATGGTCGGATCTTCCTTGCGTAGGCCGAGATCGGCGCCCGGCAGGCCGACCTTGCTGAGGCCGGTCCGGAACACGCTTTGCCCGGTGATGAAGGCCGCACGCCCCGCCGTGCAGCTTTGTTCTCCATAATAATCGGTGAAGAGCATCCCCTCTTGCGCGATGGAATCGATATTGGGTGTGCGGTAGCCCATCAATCCATTGGTGTAGGCGCTGATGTTGGATTGGCCGATGTCATCCCCCCAAATGACGATGATGTTGGGCTTGCCGCTTTCTGGCGCCTTTCGGGGAGCAGGCGCGGCCGGTTGAACGGCGGCGGGTGCGGGCGGTGGCGTGCGTTTCTTTTGCTGCTGCGCCAGGGCTGGCGTCGCCATCGCACCGAAGAACAAAGCCAAAGCGAACAAGCTGGACAGTTGAGCTTTCGAACTCACGATTTTACTCCGTGAATCGCGCCACTTAAGGCCAGCGTCACGGAGTAAAGTGTCCCGGCTCAAATAGCAACGGGGATTTGCACCGACACGCGACCGGTCTCATGCGCAACTCCGGACAGAAGGATCCTTCCCCGCTCGCCTCGAATGGGAGAATGATTATCATCAGATCGCCTGAGTGGGCGTCATGAATGAGCCAAAAGCCCCCAATCTTTTGTCCTGAACCAAACTAAATTAGGACAATGTCACAGGGTTGGTGAGAGGCTCCAGAGGAAATAAGCCAAATTTATTCATGAGATAATGTAATATGTCAGATAACTGTGTGATTATAATGATGTTCATAGGGGGAATCTATGAGCGAGATGGCTGAGCGGATCCTAGCCGCGAGGGATGCATGGCAGGTCGCAATGGCCACGTGGACGGCCGGGATCACTCCCCGTGAGGCGTCAAGGCGCGAAGCAATCAGGCTTTGGCTCGAATATTTGGAACTCGCGGATCCTGTGTGCGCTCGGAAAATCTGTCGACTCATGAAATATGGAGAAATCGACGCGGAAAAAACAGATGACAAGTTGTTTCCGGAAGCTGCGGTGCCCCTTGGGCGATCGATACCCCGCGCCAAGCGCCAGAGATTCAACGCAGGCAAATCACGCCACGCAATTGCTCTTGAACGCCGCCAGGGTTTTCGGCCGGGGCCTAAGTAAATCGCTAGCGTGGGATCGGCGCGGCTCGAGAGGCATGGGGCTGGAAAGCGCGGCGGCCCTTTATTGTGTCCTTGCGCCCGCGTGGCTGGACTCCACGAACCGCAAAAAGGTCCACCCATGCAGTGTCTTCGAACGCGGATAGGCTCGCAGCGGACAATGGAAACATTAAGTTTTAGCTCAAATGGGTCATGACGAATAAACGAATATCATTACCAGTTTTATTGAATTGCAATATTATAGCTGTATCATATCTGTTGAGGCCAATAAGCCTCTTAGGGAAGTGGATTTGAACCCAAAATGACTATTTTGGACATCGACTCAGAAATCGGCCATCTGCGTGCAGAGGAAGAGCATATTCTCGCCTCCTTCACCCAGCGCTTGATCGCAATCGCCGCCACAGACGGGGGCGGCACGGGATCTTCCCCAACCGCCGCGCTCAATGCGATGCGCTTGCCCGCGATCGCCCTCGACCAGCACGGTTTTGTCGCCGAGGTGAACGCCGCGGCCGAAGGCGTTTTCGACAACAATATCAAGATCAAGGACCGGCGGCTGTTCGTGCATGATGCGGCCGCCCGGATGCATCTCAAGCAGGCCATCGATCAATTGACGGTTCTGCCCCGTCTTGAGGCTCTGCCTCTGGAGCCGGTCATTGTTCCCCGCCCGGACAAATTGCCGGTCATCATGCGAATCTGGCCTTTCGAGGGGCCATCGCACCCGCCGGGGGCCGACGTGCGCGCGCTTTTGACCTTGAATGCCCTGGGGCCAAAGCCCGGACCTCCCGCCGCGATCATCGCCAAGACATTCCGTCTAACACCTGCGGAAGCAAGACTCGCCTGCATCATCGCGCGTGGCGCGGCTCCCGATATCGCTGCTCGCGAATTGAAGATCTCACGGGAAACGGCGCGCAATCAATTAAAATCCGTGTTTGCCAAGACGGACACGCATCGCCAAAGCGAGCTCGTCGCGCTCCTGTTGCAGGTCGAATGACACTCGAATTATTTCGATCAGCAATTGCGGAACATAAACAAGCCCTTTGCATCTACAAAGGACATTATCGCGAAGTTTGCCCGCATGTTCTTGGTTGGAAGGGTGGCCACCCCTATGTTTTGGTCTATCAATTTGCTGGTGGAACTTCCGCCGGTTTGCCGCCTGGCGGCGAATGGTTGTGGCTTGACATTTGGGAGGTGCAAGATGTCCGGCTTCGAGACGGGCCATGGCATACAGGACAAAGCCATGAAAGGCCGGAATTCTGCATCGATCGGATCGCAATAGAAGTGCGCTTCTAAAATTGATTCTTAAAGGCGGCTCGAACATTCCGCCGGGCCTTTGCTTGGCGCCAGAGCTTCGCCGCTTGCAAATCGCGCCTCGAAATTGCGCTTGAAAGCCGCTGCCGTTGACAGCGCGCCGCAGGGAATCCACGCTCGACGGATCAACTGGAAAGACCAGCTTTATTCCGCCAAGGCAAAGGAACATGTGATCGGATAGAAGGAAAGAGGCTTAGGACGAAGGGGACGTTGAGGGACGCCCATGCCATCTTGCTGGTTCGCCGCGCTATTTTGCTTGTTATTGTTTTGGGAGCCGCCGCCGCCAAGAGATGTCTGGAAATGCCCAGTTGCGCTTACACGAGCTTCACTGATCCTGACCAGTATTCCGCCGCCGTACGAGCGGCGGAGGTGAAGCTTACTGTCACCAAGCGCGGCGGTTCGCACGCGACTTTGATGCGGGCCGACTTGCATGCGCTCTGGCTGCAGGAAGGACAGGAATCGTTTTCACGCATCGGCCATATCGCCCTCACGCCGACCCGGGCTATCGCGATGTTCACCCAGACCGGCAGTGCTCCATTGCACTGGAGTAGGAGGGAAGCGCCGCCAGGCGCCTTGATCGTGGCCGGCCTTGGCGAGGAAGTCTACCAACGTTGCGTCGGGCCCACGCACTGGGCCTCGCTGTCTCTCCCGCCGGAAACCTTCGCCGAATTAGGGTGCACCCTGAACGGGATTGATCCGCAGGCGGCGTCAAGCCATAAACTGGCGCCCCCACCGGCGCCGATGCGGCGGCTCGGCTGGCTGCATGGACAGGTCGCCCGACTCGCCCGCGAAACGCCATGGCTGCTCGCCCAGAACGAATGCGCGCGAACGCTGGAACAGGCGATGATCCACGCGCTGATGGCTTGCCTCGCGGGCGAAGGTCCAAGGGAGGACGCTACCGCGCGGCGGCGGGGCGCGGCAATCGTCGCGCGGCTGGAAACAATACTGGAGGCGGCCCCAAACCACCCGCTGCACGTGCCGGAGATCTGTATGGCGCTCGGAGTCTCGGAGCGGATTCTGCAGACGCATTGCATGGCCCATCTTGGCGTTGGTCCGAAGCGTTACCTCCTGCTGCGCCGTTTGCATATGGCGCACCGGCTGCTGCGCGCCGCTGACCCGGGCCGCGAGAGCGTGACCAAAATCGCCACTGGATGCGGCTTCTGGGAATTGGGGCGTTTCGCAGTCGTCTATCGCCACTTGTTGGCGAATCGCCGTCCGCGACCTTGCGTCGCGCCCCAGATGAAAAGAGGCAACCTGCGGAATCTGCATAGTCAATGGACGGTTCGGGGGATTAGGATTTGACTTGATTTATCTCAGCGTCGTGAGGCTGAAACATACCGGACGGGAACTTGGTATCACCCTCAACATGATCAATACTGCGACGGACTACCAGAGCGGCGAAGAACTCCATTTCGAGGCGGCCCTCAATGAGCACATTCCCTTCGGCCTCGCGGCTGGCCTTGGCGGTTACTATTATCAGCAAATTACGCCTGATGGCGGCTCGGGCGATAAGATTGGTGCCTTCATGGGGCGCGTGGCGGCCATCGGACCCTTGCTACACGTTCAAAGCTGGGGCGCAGGAGCTCACCCTAAGCGGCCGGTGGTTTCATGAGTTTGATGTCTCCCACAGGGTGCAGGGAAACTTCGTCTTCGGCTCTCTCAGCTTCCGCATCTAGACAAGCGCGCCGCCCATACGGCTGCGCGAAAAGGATCAAATGTCCGCGATCATTTTCCAGACGCCGCGGGCAATGAAATGTCCGGCCGTTGCGCGAAGCCGCCCGTTGAATGCCGCCTCACGCCTGTCGATCACGGCTGGCATGATCTGCATCTTTATTCTGTCGATTGCCCACCCCGCCAAAGCGCAAGCGCAATCCGATACGGCCGCCACATATGTCGGCGCGGAGGCTTGCGCCACCTGCCATGCGCCGGAGACCGAACTCTGGAAGGCTTCGCATCACGCCCTCGCCATGCAGAAGGCGAGCGCCGCCACCGTCCTCGGTGATTTCACCAATGCAGCGCTGACCGATGATGGCGTCACCACGGTTTTTTCCCGCAATGGCGAAAAGTTCATGGTGCGGACGGAGGGGCCGGATGGCGCGCTGCACGATTATGAAATCGCCTACACCTTCGGGGTCTTTCCGCTGCAGCAATATCTGATCGCCTTTCCGGGCGGCCGCTACCAGGCGCTTGGGATCGCCTGGGACAGCCGTCCGAAGGGGGAGGGCGGTCAGCGCTGGTTCAGCCTGTACCCCGGCCAGAACCTGCGCCCCGGCGACAGTCTCCACTGGACCGGACGCGACCAGACCTGGAACTATCAATGCGCGGGCTGCCATTCCACCAATTTTACGAAGAACTACGACCTCGCCACCGGCAGCTATGCCAACAGCTGGACCGACGTCAACGTCGCCTGCGAGGCTTGCCACGGCCCTGGCTCCCGGCATATCGCCTGGGCCAAGACGCGAGCGGCCGAAAGTTCGGGCTCATCGCAGGCGGAACCGAATCCGCCGCCGCAGACTGGCCAGATGGGTCTCACAATAAGGCTCGCGCCAGCCGACCATGACCAATGGCGAATGAACCCCGAGACAGGCATCGCCCACCGCGTAGAGCCTTGGAATTCGCAAGAGCTCGATGTCTGTGCCGGATGCCATTCACGCCGCAAAATGATCGCCCAGAATCCACCGGTTGGCTCGGCGTTTCTTGATTCCTATTTGCCCGCCTTGATCGAACCCGGCCTTTATCATGCCGATGGGCAGATCGATGGCGAAGTGTTCGAATATGGCTCTTTCGTCCAGAGCCGCATGTATCATGCCGGCGTCACTTGCTCCAATTGTCACGAGCCGCATGGTTTGGCGCTCCGCGACCAAGGCAATGGGCTCTGCGCGCAATGCCATCTGCCGGCGAAATTCGATGTCCTGGACCATCACCATCACCAGCCAGGCAGTGCTGGCGCCCAATGCGTCAATTGCCACATGCCTTCCAAGACCTACATGGTGGTGGACGGCCGGCGTGATCACAGCATTCGCGTCCCCCGCCCTGATCTCTCGGCATCGACCGGGTCGCCCGACGCATGCACGAAATGCCATGCCGGCAAGAGCGCGGACTGGGCCGCGCAACGCATCGCGGAATGGTTTCCGAACGGGCGGCAGACCCGGCCCCATTTTGGGTCCGCGCTTTACGCCGGGTGGACCGGCGCCGCGAACGCCGAACCCTTGCTTGATGCGCTGATTGCCGATCAAGACCAGCCAGCCATCGCCAGAGCGAGCGCCTTGGTGCTGCTCGCGCCCTTAGCCACGCCCGCATCCAAGGACGCGATCAGCGCGGCTCTCGCTGATCCAAGCCCACTCGTTCGAGCCGCAATCCCGCGCGCCCTGCCGCCTGTGCCGCCGCCGGCCATGGTTCAAGCGGTTGCTCCGCTCCTCGGCGATCCGGTCCGCGCGGTTCGCATCGAAACGGCGCGGGCGCTCGCCGGCGTCGACCAGCGATCCATGACGCCGGAGCAGCAGACGGGCTTCGCCGCGGCCTATCTCGAACTCTTCGATGCCGAGATGGCCGATGCCGAGCGGCCGGAGGCGCATCTGAACCTCGGCCTCCTGGAAACCAAGCTTCGTCACCCTTCAGAGGCGGAGAACCAATATCAGACAGCCTTGCGCCTGGATCCAAACTTCACCCCCGCGCTCGTCAATCTCGCCGATCTCGACCGAATGCGCGGGCAAAACCAGGAAGGCGCCGCGCTTTTGCGCAAGGCCATGGCGATTGACCCGAACAATGCGGATATAAGGCATGCGCTGGGCCTCGCGCTCGTGCGTCAGCACAATATCGCCGACGCACTTCCCGAACTGCGGCAAGCCAGCGAGCTTGCACCGGGCAATGCACGCTATGCCTATGTCTATGCGATCGCCTTGAATTCAAGCGGCGCCACGGCACAGGCGATGGCGCTGCTTGAGACGACGCACAAACGCCATCCGGCCGATCGAGACACGCTTCTCGCCCTCGTCTCGATCGCTCGTGATAGCGGCGATTTCACCACCGCGCTCCGGCATGCGCGAGAACTGGTCACGCTCTATCCCACAGACATGGCGCTTCAGATGTTGATCCCCGACCTGGAAAAACGCCAGGCCCATTGATGGGGTCGTCAGCGCTTGCTCCGATCCGATCGTCGGGCCGCGCGACCGCTGCCGCTAGCCCGCCTCGACACCGAGTAACGGCGGAGCATTGCGCCCGAGCCTCACTTGTCCCGGCGATGTGCGGCCAATACAATGTTTCGGCCTATCTCGAGTCCCGCTTGGCCTGAGCGGTCTTGTTGCTCTGGCTGACCGCGCCGATCTTTGCTGGATTGCGCAGCGTATAGGCTGGTGCCGCCTTCGGGTTTAGCCCTTCATGAGCGGTCTGTCCCGGCGAGGGCCGCGTGGCGGTTGCGTCGGCCGCCCGGCGAAGCCCGAGCGCGCGCTGGGCGCTGTCGATCAAAGCCTGGCGGGTGGCCTCGGCCTCGCGGCGCGCGACCTCCTTGTTTAGCCGCCGCACGGCCGCCGCGAGGAGGTCCCGCTTTTCCCTTGTGCCACTGTCATCCGTCGCGGCGCGGACACCCTTTGGAGCCGCCTTGCCGCGCAGCTCCCGCCGCTGGCGCGCGGCGATCGTCTGAGCGCGATCGCGCCGCTCGCGCACGAGCCTGCGCAGTTCCGCCAAATCATGGTCCGGCAGAAGTCCCAATCCAGGATGGTGCGTCTTTTCGACGAGTGTTAATTCATCCAGGGTCAGCAATTGCCGTTCATGCTTGAGACTGCGGGCCATGGACAAATCCTCCCTTTCGGATCGGCGAACCAAAGCGAAGTTACTTCTTCAAGGGTCACATTAGGATATTTACATTACATTTCAGTAATGTTAGCGGCAACCGATGTTCCGGCTTGCACTTGAGGCTAGGCTTGGGCACGATTGTCCTCTGCCTGAGTGTCAGAAAACAGACGTCCAAGCGTGGGCAGCGAGAAATGGGGTCAAATGCCATCGTTTATGAGCAAGGTGGTTGCCTTCAGTCAACGGCGTCAACGGACCAATCCTTATTGGCGAGCGGGATTCTGGCCAGACGCGGAACGGGACATTTTTCTCGTCACCTATCCGCGATCCGGAACGACCTGGATAAGCTGCATTGCGGCGGAACTGCTTTTCCAAATATCGCCGAAAAGTCTGACGGAAATTGGTTCGCTCGTGCCCGATGTGCATGCTTTGCCAAAAAAATCGGCGGTTCCCGCTGCACGCCAGTATCTCGTGAAATCGCACTTCCCATTCAGCAGTACTCACATTCCGCCATTCGGCAGTTATCACCGGGTCATTTATGTCATTCGCGACCCGCGTGATGTTCTTTTGTCCTTTCATCGATATAGCAAGTTCTTATCGAATTACACGGGCAATTTGAAAGAGTTCGCGATGGATTGGGCCGCTGGGCGGGTCTGGCCGGGCTCCTGGCACGAGCATGTGAACTCGTGGCTTGCGCCCCGGTTTCAGGCAGCCCCCTTCGAGCTGACCGTTTTTCGCTACGAGGATTTCGTGGCCGATCCCATTGCTCAAACGGGGCGTCTCGCCAAGGTGCTGGGCGTCGATGCGGAGCTGGCGCGAATAGCGGAAATTGTCGCGGATACACGGCCTCAGTCCATGCGGGAGCGGGTAATTAAAGGCAACAGTGGTATTGGCCCTGAGGTTAATTTTATCGGCCCCGCCAAAGCGGGAAATTGGAAGCTGCTTCATTCAAACGAAGATCGCGATGCCATATCCATTGTTGAAGAATTTGCCGGCGAGGTCATGCGGCGAGAAGGTTACGCCTGCACGGCCGAAGCGACGGCTCGATCGTCAACAGAGGAGCAAGGGCTAGCGCCCGTCGCTTTTAAGCCAACAAACCGAAAGCATTGCGCCGCAGGCCTCGGCAATGTCTTGGCGACAGCATATGAATCTAAAATTATAGCCCAGAATTTAACGCTTATGTTACCAGAATAAAATCGGGACCCGGTCTCGGCGAGAGATGCAAGGAAAATCGTCGTCCCGGCGCGGAGCATAGCGCCCTTGCCCTCGCCTTCCTGGAATTTCCGGCTCCCAGGCATCTCAATCCATGATAATCTATCGCATCAGATCAGACTTTTGTCCGATGTGCTGATGCTAGTATGCTGCAATCTTAACAGGAAATTCATAATTCGGGAAACGCGTTATCGCTCGGTGACCGTCATAAACTTGACGCATTCGTTATGGTGTTTTAAATATTATCATCAATCACTGAGCATGGGAAGAAGCAGCGGCGCCAAGGCTTTACGCATAGGTTGCAAGAAAGGCCGGGTGATGATCGAAATCGACATGAAGACCCGTTCCAAGGGGATCATAGAAACGCTTCGCGAGCGGATTGCGGAGCTCGAAGATCTTGAAGCGATGGGCGCGGCGACCCCTGACACATGCGAGACGCTTGTCGATCTTTACGAGCTGCTGGACAAGCTTGACAGGAAAATTTCGGAACGAGTCGGCAAGAATCTGCATTGACGCCGTGCCAGGGTGTTTGGGCTGGCGATCGCGGGGCGAGGTGACGAGGGCTTTCACGAGGGCTTGCAGAGGAGTTTGGTCAGGCGCCCGTCTTTATGGATCAGAAATAAGTCGCCGGTGAAATTAAAATATTCGCCTGTGAATTCGCGCGTCGCGAACTTCACTTGGATTGCATTGTTTGCGAGGGTGCGCGCTTTAACCGGCTTTTCCGAGCCAAGCCCCCCAATCAAAACCGGTTTCTTGCCCTCGATCTTGAGGGAGAATGTCTCGGGTGTGGGAAACGGTCCATCCGCCGTGTAGCTGTTCCCGCTGCAAGCAAGGTTCAGATCGGTCTCTCCCGCCCAGGCATGAGGCGCGAGGTTGCATGATCCATAGGCCAGCAAAAGTCCCGCCAGAACTAAGCTTTTAAGATTAGCAATTTGAAGTCTCATTTGGACCACCTGGGCCAGAGTTAGGATCATCGCACATGGGCGCACCCATGCATCCGCAACATTGCCTGAAAGAAATTGATGCGGGGTCTCCGCCGCGACACCTCGCCATTGTTGCACGGTACGGCCGTGTGGGTTGCCTTCGCGGGGCCTCATTGGTTAAGGAACCGTCCCGGGCGAGCGATTTGCGGGACGTATGCGAGCCGTGGATGTGGCCGAGCTAGCGGAGTGGTGATGGTTTGCGAATACGATCTTCCCGATTCGACTGGCCGAGGTCAAGCAATTTTCAAGTTTCGTGAAATCCGCTTGTTCGCCTTTGCCGGCGGAAGACGTCGCCGCTGGTTGGCGGGAGGTTTCAACGGGCGGCGGATCGCCGGCTATTCTCAAAGGCGAGTCAAAAGCTCCGCTTTCTTCGCCACGAACTCATCTTCAGTGAGGATGTTCCTCTGGCGGAGGTCCGAAAGCCTTTCGATCATGGTGAGGATATCGTCCGTGGATGCCAACGCCGGAGCCCTTGAAGCGGGTGCCTGGGTCGCGGGCCCTGGAGCCGTTGAAGCTGGCGCTTCGGCCTTGATCGGCGCGGCGGGGGACTCGGACCGCCCAGTCCCGGCCGGAGGGGATGCGGTTCGATCAGAAGAATCCTGGCTGA
>DATJLX010000059.1:0-30975 GCA_035509135.1 Methylocella sp. | reverse complement strand
ATGAGGAGATCCTTACCGTCGATCTTAACCTCCACGCCCGACCATTTGGCGAACAGAATTTTGTCACCTGCCTTGACGTCGAGGGGTGTCAGCTTGCCGCTTTCATCGCGTCCGCCCGGACCCACGGCAACGATCTCGCCTTCCTGGGGCTTCTCCTTGGCGGTATCGGGGATAATGATCCCCCCCTTGGTCTTTTCCTCACCTTCGAGGCGTCTGACCACGACACGGTCATGCAATGGACGAAAGCTCATGGTTCTTGGGTTCCCTAATGTGCCGCTTAAGGGCCCTCATTTTGCGTGGAAGGCACCTTGCGAAGCGCGCGGCTGATGTGAGGTTCTTCGCCTTGTTAGCACTCTTAGTCGACGAGTGCTAAGCAAGACGATCTGTACCTAGGGATGTCTCTTTGCCCTGTCAAGGGACACGAGCGTGAAAGACCGCCCCGATTTTTCCAGCCAATCAGGTAGATTAAGCCGGAGAAGGGACGGGAACTGAAGCGCCCGTCCGGCTTCACCAGTGGCAGATTTTCATGTCCCCTTACGGCAGGCCAAGCGCGACGAAGCGCACTTCTCCTTGCCCATTGGCGACAAGAAGCAGCGCAGACTTCTTGCCCCCGCTCTTCAGCGCCTCAATTTTCTTCGCTATATCGGCGGGTTCCTTTACCGGCTCCTGATTGATTTCCACCACCACATCGCCGGCCTGGACATGTTTATCGGCGGCGCTGGAATCCGGGTCGACATCAGTGATGACGACGCCGGCAGCCACGCTGCTTTTGATCGCGAATTTTTGGCGCAGATCGTCGGTGAGGCTTGAAAATTCCATCCCGAGCGCTTTTTCGACGGCGCCGGCGGTTGCCTTCTTCCCAGTATCGTCATGCTTGGACGCGAGGGAAACCGGCCTCTCGTTCTCCTCCAAGCGGCCAAGCTTGATGGTTTTGGTCAGCTGCTTGCCCTGCCGCACCACGACGACTTCGACCTCCTTGCCGACCGGCTCAGAGGCCACGATCTTGGGCAAATCACGCGATTCCTTAATGTCGATTCCATCAAATTTCACAATGACGTCCCCGGTTTTAAGACCCGCCGTCTTGGCTGGGCCTTTTTCATCGGTCCCCGCCACGAGGGCTCCACGCAACTGACCGAGGTTCAGGCTTTCGGCGATGGTATCGTCGACGTTTTGGATGCGCACGCCAAGCCAGCCGCGCCTCGTCTCGCCGAATTTTTCCAATTGATCGATGACCGGAAGAACGGTCGCGGCGGGCGTGGCAAAGCCGATGCCGATCGAGCCGCCAGAGGGCGACAGGATCGCAGTATTGATGCCAATCACCTCGCCCGCCATGTTAAACAAGGGGCCTCCGGAATTGCCCTTGTTGATGGCCGCGTCGGTCTGAAAATAATTGTCGTAGGGACCCGAATCGATGTTGCGATGGCGGGCCGAGATGATGCCGGCGGTGACCGTGCCGCCAAGTCCGAAGGGATTGCCAACAGCCACCACCCAATCGCCCACCCGCATCCTTTCGCTGTCGCCGAACTTCACCGCCTTGAGCGGCTTTTCCGGCTTGACACGGAGCACCGCGACATCAACCTTCTCATCCTTGCCCACGATCTCCGCCTTCAGCTTCTGGCCATCGGTGAAAATGACGGTCACCTCATTGGCATCGGCGATCACATGATTGTTGGTAATGACAATACCGGCCGGATCGATGACAAAGCCCGAGCCAAGCGAATTCGATTTGCGCTCGCGCGGCCTTTGTTCCGGCCGGTCGTTGCCGCCCTGCTGATGGCGCCGGAAGAACTCCTCGAAGAGGTCGTCGAAAGGCGTGCCCGGCTCCAGTTGCGGCGTCATGCCGGCATGCTTCTCGTCGAGCGTCTGTGTGGCCGAGATGTTGACCACGGCATCGCTCACGGCATCCGCGAGGTCGGCGAGGGAGTCAGGCCCCTTGGCGAATGCTGGCGAGAGGCCAAGGATGGGCCAGGCGCTTCCGGCCGCGCCCAAAATGAGCGCGCAAAGGAGGCCGAAAGTGGCACTTGCGGGCCTTCGCCGCCGCGTCGCCGCGCCGGGCCCAAATGGACTTGCGCCGAAAAAAAACGGGAATAGGCCCATGAAAACAATCTCCTTGAAACAGCTGTCAAAGCCCCCAAAGGGCAAAGCCGGAATAGGCCGGCCGCGAATTGACAGGTTTGCTGAACCGGCAAAGCGGGGCCTTGCTTTTGTTTAATAGCAAAGCTTACCTGATGCGCGGCTTTTCATCCAAAGCGCCTTCTACTACGGTTCTTCGCGAAACTCATTCGACTTTTTGTGGTTCTTGGCGAGAACCCTCACCGCTTCGTCGACGCTACGAAAGAAATGATCCGGGCGCACGGCCTCGGTGATCCCAAAACGGTCGAAAGCCTCCTGGGCGCGCACCGATTCGAGGCGGGCCACCGCGAAGGTGATTTTCGCTTTGGCACAGTCTTCAATGAATGCAAGGAGAATTTGCGCGGCGGTGAAATCGATTTCGACAATGCTGCTGGCTTCGAGGACGATCAGTCCGGGAAGCACGCGCCTCTGGCGAAGGGCGCGCCGCGCGCCATCTTGGAACGTGTAGGCATTGAGAAAAGAAAGGGGAGCCTGGAAGGCGATCACCAAGACTTCTTCCAGCGTCTCCCCCTTGAGATCGCGGCGGGGAGGCCACCAAATCGAGGTTCCTGGAACACGCTCGAAAGTGAGCAGTCGGGTGCTGGTCATGGCCCATAGGCCGTGCAGCAGAGAAAGGACGATACCGGCCGCAACGCCAGTTCCGACCGGCAGGACGATGATCGCGGTCACGGTCGCGAGGATCAATAGGAACTCGCCGAAAGCGCGTTGAAAAATCGTGATAATTTCCCCCGCCCGCACGATCCGCAGCGCGACGAAGAGGAGGATGCCCGCAAGCCCTGCCGTGGGCACATGCGCGAGAAGCGGCGTGCCGTACCGGGCGATGCCGAGGATCAGCGCGGCCGCCGCGAGCCCCGCGAATTTGCTGCGTCCGCCAGTTTCGGCGACGATCCCGGTCAAGGGCGGGCTTGCATCGACCGGAAAGACACCAAAATAGCCCGCGACGAGATTGGCGGCGCCGATCCCGGCGAAATCCCGGTTTATCAAGGAGCTGTCCTGGGACACGGCAGGGAATTCGCGGCTTGTGGCGGCGGTTTGCACCATGATGGTGGCGACGACGACAAAGGCGAGCGGCGTGGCCTTGACAAGGTCCTCGAAGGCGGTCACGGGGATTTGGAAATGTGGAAATTCACCAGGAATGGGTCCCAGAACCGCGACGCCAGCGCGCTCGAGCCCAAACCAAGTGACTGCGGCGGTCGCGGCTATCAGCCCCAAGAGCGCGCCAGGAATGCGCGGATTGATCCTTTCCGCGCAAACCGTCACGGCGAAGACGGTAAACCCGAGCAGGAGTGAAATGCGATTGGTCTCGGCAAGCCTGCCAGCGATGGCGACGGCCTGGTGCAAGAGATTTCCACTGGGGGCCGCTATGCCAAGAAGAGACGGAAGCTGCGAGATCACAATATGACAGGCGATGCCGGCCAAGAATCCGATTGTGACGGGCTTCGACACGAGGTCGGCGATCCAGCCGAGCCGGAAGAGGCTGCAGCAGAGAAGAATGGTTCCACAGACGAGCGCGAAACTCGCGCAAAGCGCCAGATAGGCGTGACTTCCGGCGGGGGCCAGGGCCGCGAGGCCACCGGCGAAAATCGGCGCGATGGTGGAATCCGCGCAGGCCACGACGAAATAATTGGCGCCGATGGAGGCGAAGCCGATTGCCGCCGCCGCGAAGGCGATGAAACCCGTGGCCGGCGGAAAGCCGGCAAGATGCGCGGTCGCCATCTGCGAGGGAATCGCCACGGCGGCGAGCGCCAGCCCGGCGGCGAGATCGGGACGCAAATTGCTTGCCATGCAAGCGCCCGAGCGCAGGACATTCATTCGGCGGCAAGGGCGGCCTTGGTGCCGCGAGCGGCTTTCAAGCTCGCATGGTCTTGCTTGGAGACCGCCGCATAGGCCATCGCGAATGAGGCCAGCGCATCGTCGAGCGCCTCCGATTTTCCCATGTAGCCCGCGATCAGCGCGGGATCGCCGCTTCGCGCATGCGCTCTCGCCAGCGTCCTGCCGCAGAGATTGGCATAAGCGTCGAGCGCTCTTGCTTCGATGACCTCGCCGATCGAACCGAGACGCCGGTTCTTGAGCTGCCGGACATAGAAATGCCGGTTGGTCTTCGAATCTTCCGTAAAGCCCAGGAAAATATCGCTTGCCGCCTGCATGGCGCGTTGCCCGTCGGCCACGCGGCAGCCCTGGGGGACGAAGTTTGGCGGTGGCGGCGCGATCTTTTCAAGAACCGACTCCCACGCTTGCTTGATTTGTAAGAACAGCGGTTCGCCATCCGCCGTCATGAAAAGTCCGATCGCGCAAAAGGTGCCGACGCTGCCAACGCCCACAACCTTGAAGGCGATGTCGGCAAGTGCGTAGCGCTCGACGAGCGCGCGCCGCTCGGGAAGCAGGGAGGACCGGTATTCGGTGAAGGCGGAATGCGCATGAATCTTATAACCCTTGGTCTCAGGGGTATCGAAATGATAGATCAGAGGCGGACGGTCCTCGATATTGGCTTTGCCATCTTTCGCCGTCGCGAGATGGGGGAAATTGTTGTCTGCCGCCAAATCTTTTTTGGCTTTGACCAAGATTGAAAGAACGGTGTCGCGCAGTTTGTTATCAGCGATCCGCTTGACCTCTTGGTCAACGTCCATGCGCGTGTACCAGACTTCGAGCGGCGTCTTGGCGGCCAATTCAAGGATGAATTCGCGATAGGATGTCACGGCAGCTTTGGCGAGCGCGCGCGCCTTTTTGTCCGCCATGTTGGCGTCAAGCGCGGCAACCGCCACACTCGCCGCGAGCCGCTTCAGATCCACCGTGAAATCGACGCCCGGCAAAGTCTCGTCGAAATCATTGATATCAAAGAGGACACGTCCTTCCGGCGTGTTGAAAGCGCCGAAATTCATCAAATGGCAATCGCCGCAGGCCTGGACATGCCCGCCGGCTTGCGGAAGCGCCGCGAGATCATGGGCCATCACGGCTGCGGCGCCCCGCAGAAAGGTGAAGGGCGATTGCAGCATGCGTTCGTAGCGGATCGGCAGCAGTTCCTGAATGCGGGCGTCGTCGGTCTCGGCGAGAATGGCGACCGGATCGCGGCTGGATGCCAGCGGGCATTCGGCATGGGATTCGCGGGTCACGCGCTTGCGCAGCATCCGGCCCGCCTCGTAGCGTTGCTCGCGCGGTAAATTCTTTGCCGGAATACCGTTTATGGAAATGCCGTTAACAGACGAGTGTGCCATGATTGTGGTCCAATGGAAGCCGCTCAACGAGGCCCCGCAGTGCTAAGCCCGTGCCTCGTCCGTAATCACCATGCTCGACCATAAATTGAGGCAGTGCAAGGGAAAGCTCGGGCGTTTTCCGGTTGCGTTAAATGCTCGTGAACTCGTAACAGATCGCTCTCCTTCAAAGCGTTGAGAGCATTTTTGATGACGAGCGGGTGTTTCCTCGCTCATGCAAGTATGCATGCTTGTCATCGAACTGTCATATGACAAACCTATCGCTGCCACAATACGTTTCAAGTGGCTTGATCATGCTGCGATTGATGACGGCTGTGTTAGTTGCCGTCTACTGAAAAACCCTATCTATGAGGCGCGGCCGGAGACTGGGACCTGGGGAAATAGCCGATGCCGCCCATCTTCGATTCCGCATTTCAGAAGGATACAATTGACCTGTTGATGGCCATTGTGCTCGGCGGCGCCATCGGCTTTGAGCGCCAATGGCGGCAGCGTCTGGCCGGATTGCGGACCAACACGCTGGTAGCGCTTGGTGCCGCGATTTTTGTCGTCTTTGAAGGTCAATTCACCGATTCCAGCCCGACGCGGGTTGCCGCGCAGGTTGCGAGCGGCATTGGCTTTCTTGGCGCTGGCGTGATCTGGAAGGAAGGCGTCAATGTGCGCGGCTTGAACACCGCGGCAACGCTTTGGTGTTCAGCCGCCGTCGGCCTGCTGGCGGGCTCCGGCAATTGGCGCCACGCCATCATGGCCACGGCCCTCGTTATCGGTGTCAACCTCATCCTGCGGCCGCTGGTCAATTTGATCAATCGGCAGCCGATCGAGAGCGCCGATGTCGAAACCGCTTATATCGTCAACGTGACCTGCCGGGGCGCCAATGAAGCGCAAATCCGGGCGCATCTGGTGCAGGGCTTCGGTATCAGCGACCTGCATCTGCGCGAACTCGAAAGCACGGATATCGAAGGCACCGACAGGGTTGAAGTCACAGCCACACTGATTTCGGATAAGCGGCGCGAGATCGCGCTCGAATATATTGTCGGCCGCCTGAGCCTGGATCCGGGCGTGACGGCCGCCCGCTGGCGGATGGTGAATACCTTCCTGTAGCGAGCCCGTAGCCCGAAAAGGTAAGAATGGCACGCAGATCGCCCGAAATCCGATGCCTTTCAAATAGCCTGCTGTTGTTGTGATAGCGTTACATATTTCAAACGTGAACTCGATACGCTGAGGCCCAGCCATAATGCTATGCCCGCACCAATAAAATGCGCGATGAGCAAAATAAAATTTACCAGGAGTACAAATACATCAAGGGCACGGACAATTTTGCTCGGATCCGTAATGGCTATCCCAGGTGGTTGCGATACAGTCTTTACAATCAATAAGGATATGCTCAAGGCGACGCCCGTAAAAGAGATCAATATACCGAAAAGGCCTATAAGCAGACCGGCAAACAGAAACCAAAAGGCAGTTATACCCTTTTTGCTCAAATAAGAATCCGATCTTAAAACAATGTGCCGGGCGGCTCGCGTGTAATAAAAGGCCATGACTATCGCAAGCAATAAAAGTAAAAATCCATCGATTCCCCAAAAAATAGCATCACCAAATCCTGCCACATTAGGACTAAATGCACGTCCAGACGTGGCAAATTCCAACAATAGTGCAGCAAAAATGGCAAGCGTCAGCTGTAACGAAAATTCGAGCCAGCCAAAGAGGCGTAGATCCTTGGCCAATCGTTGTGCAATGATGGAGTGATCCGTGGATTTAGGTTCCTCTGGCTCGGTCGCCGGTGGCGCGCTGAGCGCGAGCATTCGAGTTGCGATCCCTGGTTGCTTAAATATATTCATGGTTACGCTGCCGATATGCACAATAATCAATCCAGCCAAGACAAAAGCCATGAAGGCGTGGACTGACCCAAAAAACTCGGCGGAAGTTACATTGGCAGCACCCCATATGCGCAAGGGAGCCCCCCAGAATTGCCCTAAAAACTCAGCTGCCGGCATGTTTACTAGAGCAAAGTCGGGCATGCGGACGCCCCAAAACTCCACCGCCGCCCCTCTGAAAGAAGCTTGCAGGTAGCCTGTGATTAGGATCAAGAAAAGGGAAAGATAGATGAGAAAATATAAGGAGGAGGCTAATATTTTCTGCCATCGTGGAAACGTATCAGGGTAGGGGGGAGACCTGAAGGCAATCCGAAAAAATAGAAGTATAATAAGAATTATTGCTGCAGTAAGCCCTAGTGATGTATGTATATCTATTATAAACTCATGGGTTTGATCACTTGTTGTTTGAATATATATGGCGTACCATCCAAGGCCAAGTGATGCGAAGATAAGAAAAGCTAAGATCCAATGACTCAGGATAAAAATGGAATGGTAGCGTCCAATATTTGACTGCATGGGGCGATTTCCTCGGAGGGAAGCACTAGACCTTACGCGATGATAGTATCTGATGGGCCGTGCTGAGGCGGAAATGGCAAGCCGTTCACCAACATTTCCCAGCTGGAAGTCGTATGGGAGCCGAATCTTGCTCCCGTTTAGTTTCGGGCGCAAGCCATAGCCGTGGCCTTTGGGCAGGCAAATTGGTCGCGTTGACGATAATGTGAGAGTGTAAAAATGTGGTCGGCATGGCGCTAACAGCGCTGTCAGTGCCCGGCTTGTGGTGGCACTTCCGGCGCTGCCGCAACGAGCTTATGCCCGGCGTCTTGCCAGCCCTCGGCGCCGTCCGGATACCAGGCGACGCGGCGATAACCGTAGCCAATCGCGCGCTTGGCTGCATTCCAGCTCGCCCAGCATTGGGGGTGGCAATAAAAAACGATGGCGCGGTCGAGGTCGTTTGCGGTCAACGCCATGAGCCGCGCCCGGTAGAAGGAGTCTTGGTCGGGCGTTAGCTGACCGGCGCCCAGGTCCGGCAGCCAAATGCTGCCCGCGATGTCCCGGTGCGGCACGGGCTTCCAAATTGCCTCGGGTGCCAGATTGTCCGGCCGTCGCGGCGCCGCGGCGGCGTCGATCAATACGGCTTGACCCTGCGCCAAAAGCACAGCGAGTTCTGGCGCATGAAGAACCCGGGCGCCGGACAGAGCCGCAGGCACCTCGCCATGCATCGGCCCCATCCAATAGCTTTGCGGCTCCGGCACTTCGGCCGCTGCGGTGATTGCGAAAACGGCAAAGGCTGCGGCCGCAAGGCCTCGCGAAAAAGGCACGGTCCGGGAACTCATCCGCTGCCCCCAGTGCCGAGATCGAAGCTCTGTTCGAAAACCGCGTTGTCGCTGTCGCGCGCGGTGATCGCGAGCTTGCCCTTGTCCGGCCTGTTCACGCCAAAGGTGATTGCCGGGTCGGCGGCGAGCGAAATATCGCTGTCGAGATGCAGAACGGTCTCGCCATTCAAGCTGACATCGACGGTCTTGAGAAAGCGGGCGGGCGTGTAGCCCTGGGTTGCTTCATCTTTTTGCATGCCGTTGAAATTCGGATGCCGGATCAAGAGTTGGGCTTGCCGCGCTTGGCCCGCTTGCGGCTTGCTAAGCCAGCGCAGCTTCATCTGGCCGATCTGTGCCAGCGCCTGCGCGTCATAGGAGCCGGACGGTGCCGAGCAGCCGCCCGAGGCTTTGACGAAGCGGTGGGTCTCATAGAGGGCACCATCCTTGGTTTCCTCGATGGCATGCATATAGGTATATTGATTGATCCGGACGCGCAGTTTCAAGCTTTGCGGATCGCCCACCGGGCCAAAGGTGACACGAGCGGCGACAGGGGCTGGATTGTCGTCAATCACAAGAGTGAGGCTTTTCACCTCCTTGGGGTTCTCGACGCTGATCGTGACCGGGACGAGGGCTGCGTCCTCGGCCCGCTCCGGGGCCTCCAAGGCAATTTTGGCGCCGCCAGCCTGGAGAGGCTTCGCCCCAAAAATCTCATGCGCCAGATCGTTCCAGCGGGCGGCGCGCGCGGCTTCATCGTCTTGCGCCACCGCCGCGCCCGCAAGGAGAAGTACGCCAGCGGCCACCCCCGCTAGGAAAAAACGCCTCATACCGGCCTCCATTACGGGTTGCGGGTCATTCCCATTCGAGTTCCTTATAGGCCTCCGCGGCGTTGCGGCCATTATAATCTTCGAACAGTTTCCATTCGCCGCGCTCGGACGCGGCGGCTGTCTTGATCGCGTCGCCGATGCCAGTGCCGTTCATGATCGCCTGCCGCGTATCGCGCTCCAATGTCGTCAGATAGCGCGCGATCGCAGCCGAGGCCGACGGCCAATCGACCGCGGCGGGGCCGTGGCCGGGGACCGCGCGGGACGCGGCGCGGTTTTTGAGATCGTCCAGAGTCTTAAGCCAGCCGTGCAGGCTGCCATCGAGCGAGGGAATCCGCTCGACGAACAGCAAATCAGCTGGCAAAAGCGTGCCGGTGTTTTTGTCGAACAAGCTCACATCGCAGACCGTGTGGGCCGGGGCATGGGCGGTTACCTCGATGACGCGGGAGCCAAGATCGATTTCGGCCCTCTCGCCAATCACCATGTCCGGAAAGACGACCTTTCCAGTCCGCTCGGGCCCAATAAGAGTGCTTAACTTTTCGCGGTAATAGGCGCCGCGTTGGTTGAGAACCTCGGCCAGACGCCCATGGCCCACGAAAACGGGATGATCCTTCAGAAAAGCGCTGGCTCCAAAAATATGGTCGGGATGGACATGGGTCATCACGACATATTTGACGGGCAGGTTGGTCGTTTGCGCGATGGTTGCGCGCAGCCTTTCGCCATCGGCGAAGCTGCCGCCCGGGTCGGTGACAAGCACGGCGTCGCGCCCGAGGATAAAACCAGTGTTGGCGATAGCGTTGTCATTGGCTTGCGTCGCATCTTGATCGAGACCGCGCCGGATGTGAATGCCCGCCGCAATTTCCTCCACTGCGAAAGGGCCAGTCTCGCTTGCTTGGATTGCCGAGGGCCAGCAGCAGAGGCAGAAACCACCAAATAGCACCCCGCGCCGGGTCGGGGGCGCTCGAAGGGAGCTTGAGGCCATGGAAAGGCCGTCTGCTGCCGTGTTCCCGGTTTTGCCCCGGCTGCGCATGAGTGTTGCCTTCTTCGCGTTATGCGATTACCTACTAGTAGGTCGGATCAACTCCGTCAAGCAGACGGCGGGGCGGGCTTGGGACTATCGGACATTGGGACGGTTGGGACAGAAAGAGGTGACGGCCACGCGGCGCCGCTTGATCGCGGAAGCGGAAGTCCTGGTGAGAACCCGGGGCTTTGCCGGGTTCAGCTATGCTGATCTGGCAAAGGCCGTCGGCCTCAGCAAGGCCACCATTCACCATCATTTTCCCGCGAAGGAAGATCTGGGGGCGGCCCTCATTGCCAACTACAAAGAGCGCTACGATGCGGCTCTTGACGCCATATGGAAAAAAAGCACATCGGGGATTGCACGGATTGAAGCCTATGCGAAGCTCTACCTCGATGGGGTAAGGCAAGACCAAGGATGTCTTTGCGGTGTGATGGCCAGCGAACGCGACATCTTGCCTCAACGCCTGCGCTACGGGATCGCTCGATTTTTCGAGGAGCATCTCGTTTGGCTGCAAAGGGTTCTTGAGGCGGGGATCGAAAACGGAACAATCCGGCCAGGGGTGGACCCTGCCCCACAGGCGAAGCTTGTTCTGTCCGCCCTAGAAGGTATGATCATGCTGGGCCGCTTGTTTGGTGACAAGTCCAGTTTTGACACGTCAGCCGACGCGCTTGGCAAATCCTTGCTGAATTATGCGGCTGATCCCTTCGAGCGTTGACGGGAGCGGCTCAAACTGGTCTACATCGGGCACCTTGGACGCCATCGGCCCGGGCGGTGTCGCTGAGCTGGCATTGGAGACCGCACCCTCGATGAATTTGCTGACGCCATTCGCCAATGCCTGGCACTATCGGGAATTGATCAGGGCCGTGGTCCGGCGTGAATTGGCGGTCCGGTTTCGCGGCACGATCCTTGGCTGGGTCTGGGCGATCTTCGGGCCTCTTGTCATGCTCATCGCCTATACGGTGATCTTTTCCCATGCGGTCGGGGTTCCGGAGTCGGCCAAGGGAGGAGGCTTCGGCAGTTACGCTTTGTCAATCTTTGCGGGATTGATTGTTTTCAATCTGTTCAGCGAACTCGCCTACCGTTCGCCGGGGCTATTGCACGAACATGCGGGTGTCATTAAAAAGTCCATTTTTCCGAGCGAAACCTTGGCGTGGACAGCGACCATCCGCGCCGTGGTCTATGCGGCGATCAGCGTGGCGGTTCTCCTCATTTTCGAGCTGGCGCTGACGTTCCGGGTGCCAGCCGCGAGTTTGCTTTTGCCTTTGGTTGCAGTGCCATTCTTTCTGTTTCTACTTGGAATCTCATGGTTTCTCATGGCGCTTGGATCCTTTACCCGCGATGTCGCGCATCTCATGATCTCGATCGTGCCGGTCTTCATGTTTGCGACGCCGATCTTTTATTCGATCGACGACGTGCCGCCTAACCTGCGCATTTATCTGCATCTCAATCCGATTGGAAATTATGTCGAGATGATCCGCGATCTTCTCATCTTCAACCGGTTCCCTGGTCTTTTCCTCTATGGCGGGACGGTGCTTGTCTCGCTTTTCATCTTCTTTTTCGCCTATCGCTTCTTCATGCAATACAAGGCCGTGTTCGTCGATGTCATCTGAACTTGCCATCAGCTGCGATCGCGTTGGCAAGGCGTTCCAGCTCTATCTGCGGCGCAACGATCAGCTGAAACAGGCGATCTTCGGACACTGGAGACAGTTCTACCATCAGCATTGGGTCCTGCGGGATATCAGTTTCAAGGTTCGCCGTGGCGAAAGGCTCGGTATCATTGGCCGCAATGGCGCTGGAAAAACCACCTTGTTGCAGATTATCTGCGGGATCACTTTGCCGACGCATGGCAGCGTGCAAGTCCATGGGCGGGTGGCGCCAATCCTCGCGCTCGGCGCTGGGTTCGACCATGAGCTGACGGGCCGGGAAAATGCCTTGATCGGGGGCGCCATTCTCGGCATGCGGCGTGCCACCGTCGAGGCGAGGCTCACCGCGATCGCCGCCTTCGCCGATATAGGCGATTTCTTTTATCAGCCAGTCAAACTTTATTCGAGCGGAATGGCCGCGCGGCTTGCCTTCGCGATCTGCGCACATGCCGATGCCGATATTTTGATCGTCGACGAAGCCCTCTCGGTTGGCGACGAAGCCTTCGGGGCCAAATGCGATGCGTTTATCAAGGATTTCGCGGAACACGGCACGATCCTCGTCGTCTCGCACGATCTCGAAACCCTCAGAACCATCTGCGACCGGGTCATTTGGATCGAGGATGGTTTGGTGCGCGGCGTCGGCCCCGGCAAGGAGGTTATTCCTCTCTATCGCAAGGCGCTTGAAGACAAGCCCGCTGTGGCGTTCGCCGAACTGCCGTAACCCATTGCCGTTCAGTGGGTCCGTGGCATGGCTGTCTCCCTTGGACGTGGAAAATTCGCGTTTTGCCGCTCGATCAGAATGATGGCGGCGGCAAGCTCCGCGACGATTGCGAGACCGACGACGAAGACCAGACGCGGATCCTGGCGCACCAGCGTTTCAGCGGAAACCAGGATCGCGACATGGACCAAGGGGATCGCGAGCAGGGTTACGGTGGTTGCCGTCGAAGAGCGGCCGCTCGCGGACGAGAGGCTCAAGACAAGCCCAATGGCGAACAGCGTGTGAGTCAGGGCGAGGAAAGGGATGCCCAACCGCTTGGCCGCCTCGCTCATCCATTCCGCGTAAAGGCGCGGGAATATGATTGGGGACGGCCGCTCGCGGAAGAATTCCAGAAGCGGCATTTCGAAAACGCCACGCCAACTGCGCTGCGGCAGTCCGCCGGAGCCTTGCATGCCGATTGGCATCGCATATTCGTCGAAATGCGCCGTTCGAATCGTCGAGCCATCCGCGGGAAGCGTTTCGATTGAACCATTGCTCAAAATCAAGACGACGCCATTGGCGTTGCGGCGAAACTCCGCTTCGGCGGCCGTGATGATTTGCTCCTCGTTCTTTTCAGCGGAGAATTGATGAATGAACATGCCAGAGACGACATCAGTCGAGCGCCAACGGCGGAAATAGAGGGTCCGCGTGCCATTGTCGAAAGTGTAGAATTGCGCCGGTTCCAGCATCCGGTGATTCAGCGAGTTGCGAATCACATAAATCACGTCGTGCATCTCGCCGACATGGGCTGGCGCGAAGACCGAGGAGAGCCAATAGCCGATACCGACCGCGACAAGGGCAACGAAAGCCGACGGAAGCGTGATTGCCCAGACCGAAAGACGCAGGGAATAAAGAACCGCGATCATGCCTTCGGATGACATCCGCGCGAATTCGAGAGCAACCGCGACGCCAACCGCCATGGGCAGGGCGATGTAGAGGACCGTCGGCAAAGTGCCAAGCAGGGCTGGCATGAGCAGCCCGCCCCGGATGGCGGCCGGTGGAAGATAATGGAAGAGAGAGCTCATGACGACCGGAATGCAAAGACCCGCCGCGATCAACAGCGCCGCACTTGCGAGCCGTTTCGAGAGATAGAAGAAAAGAAGGCGTGGCATTTCACAATTCCTATCGCACCCTTGAGCAAGATCTTGGATGCGGGTTAGTTTTTGAGCATGAGCGCCACACTTTCAAAGCACTCAGGATTGCGCACGCCCTGTCGCCGCCGCGGACGCATGAAGTTTCATCCGCGCCGTGGCTTGGTTCGCGAATTGTCGCCATGCCGCATCAAAAACACGGCGGCTTGGAAGATTGACCGCGCCAGCCCAGTGCGCGAAATAGATCTTATCGCCGAAGACATCGCGCGGTCCATCGGCGTCGAACCTCACCCCTTCGGCCTTGTAGAAGCTCTCCCCTGAGGCGCCCGGAATACAGTCACGCAAAGGGGTGATCTTCAAGCCTTTCCGATGCGCGACGAAGTTGGTCACCGGCTGGGCAAACAGCATGCCGCGCTGACGCACGGTATGAAAAATCGCCTCGTCCTGGTCGATCACATCTTGGAAATCCTTCAGACTGAGTATCTTATTTGAGGCAACGAAAAACCCATCGTTGAACAGCATCGCGTCGCGAAGGAAATCATAGTGTTCGCGCTTTTTGTTGTAGACATAGTCCTTTGTCGGAGCGGCAACGATGAAATCGTTCTGGCCCGCTTCGAGCCGGCCAAACATCTCGCGAAAATCGCGAAACAGAACGATATCGACATCGAGATAGATGACTTCGTCGAGTGGCAGCGCCAGGCAGAGAAATTTTCGCAGTCTCCGGCGGTACCCTGGAAACATCGGGTAAAGCCGCTTCGCCAAGGCGTCAAGCTCGGCGCTGTCTGGTTCGACGAACTGAACCCCATAGAGATCGGCGGCTCGGCGGGTTAAAGCGACATTGTCATCGTAGGGGATGAGGTAAAGTGGCGTCGCCGCATTGGTGGCGAGATAGCTCTCGAGAAAGGGGAGAAGCCAATTGACGATTTTGTCATTGGCGATGATCGCCATGCCATATTTTTTAGATGGAGACGGGAGATTTTGCATCGAGCTCTTGAATTCAAATAGTGGTGAGGCCGATTGTCCCGGCTCGGCGGCGGGGAACTGTAAAACTTGACGGAATGGCTGCTTCGGGACGAAACTCGGGTAAGCGATTAGGGCGTTGTCTCTTCCTGTAGCTTGAGGAGGGCGGCCGGATCAAGCCGTAGCTTCGCCGGGTGTAAAAGTCCGCTAAGGTCGCATGAACGAACAATCGCAGATGGAAGAGCCACCGGCTCCGCAAGGGATCGGCGATGAAAAGCGCGGCGCGGGCGCCACGCCGGTTGACTCTTCGCTTGTTGGAAAAACCGTGGTGATCGTGCATCCTGCCTGGCATTCTTGCGGCAGCCATCAGGTTTTCGTTTCGCAAGCGCGAGCCTATCGCAGCCTTGGCGCGAAAGTCGTGAGTCTCGCGATCGCCGATACGCCTGGCTGCAGTGAGGGATCGCGCGCCGGCCGGGCCTATGCCGCCGCGACGGGCGACCTTGAAGCAGATATCCGTCTTTTCGCCGATATGCCACTTCGAAAAATTCTGAACGGCAGTTTTCTGCAGGCGGCCAAGAAATGGCTGCACGGCAACGATGCCGCGATGCGGGTTGAGATTGCGAAGCAAGCGTCGATACCGGACTTGCGGGTTTTCGCACCGCGCATCGCCCTCATCCATTGCAACCATTTTTTTTGCATGCCCGTGGCCGTCCGTCTCCGCGAGAACCAGGCCTGTCCCATTCTGCTCGATACCCACGATCTGCAAGCGCGCCAATATGCGCTGCGCAATCGCGCGCGCGTCAGGCTTCCTCCGGCGGTTTCCTATGAAGAGATGCTCGAAATCGAACTTGAGACCATGCGTTCGGCTGATATTTTGATCCATCTCAACGACGAAGAGGCGGCGGCCTTCAAAAGTCTCGTTCCGGACAAGCCGCATGCCTTGCTCTATCCAACAATCAATGATGTGCCGATTGGGCCGGGAAAGGGCGACGCCCTTATTGTCGCGAGCGCCAATTACCCGAATTATCTTGGGCTGCGCTGGTTCTTGCGGGAAGTGTTGCCGCTGGCGCCAGCCGTGCCGGTGCAAATCCTCGGCAATATCGAGCGTGAGCTTCAATCGCGTGCGCCCGGTCTTTACAAGGCGCATGCGCGGCTCTTTTTGGGGCGAGTCGAGACCGAGGCGCTTCATGATGCCTATCGCAACGCCTTGGCTGTTCTGCTCCCAGCGACGGCCGGGCACGGGATCTCGATCAAGACCATCGAGGCGTTGTCGAGCGGAGCGCCGCTGATCGCAACGTCGCTCGCTTTCCGTGGCCTTGGGATCGACGCCGCCGGCCTTGCCAATGTGACCTTGGCGGAAGACGGTCCCGCTTTCGCGGCGGCCTTGCGACGCGCCCATGCCAACCGCGATGTGCCCGGGGGCAACCGGCAATTAGCACCGACTCGTCAAATCTATGAAGAACGCTTTGCGTTCGACGCTTATCGAAAATCTCTATGCGCAATCGTCGAGCAAACCTCGGCGCCTTGAACAGGCATTCTCTCGCGTGCCGCAATTCATGCCCACTCAACCACGAAATGCTGCGGAAACTGCGTCCCACCCGTGTCGATTTGGCCGGCATTCCCGGCGGCACGCCGCAGGTTTGGCTTTGTAACAAGCGGTTTCAGGATCGCTGGCAAGACGGCGTGATTGATGGTGGCACCGAAACATCCATGCAACCCATATCCCCAAAGAATATAATCGCCCCAAGGCCTGTTTGTTCGAAAGGTTTCCGGGGCCTCGATTTTCAAGGGATCGAACATGGCGGAAAGATTGGACGCCAGCACCATGGTGTCCTTAGGGATCGTGCGGGCGCGAAAGCTTCCCCGCGCGATCTGGGTGTCGCGGGCGGCACGCCGGAAGATGACGGAGTTGATGGGGTTGAACCGAAGCGCCTCGAAGACATGCGCGGCGAACAGCGTGTCGTTGCCATCATGCGCGGCTTGCTTGGCCGAAGCGAACGCCTCGGGCCGGTCCAGCAATTGGTCGAGCGCTTGCACCGCCGCCTTGGAAATCGTGGGGATCGCGCCGATCACGAGCCCGAGGAGATTGTTGCGAATGGCGAGATCGTCCATGCCGGGCAGGCCGGCCGCCTGCATGACAAGGCAGCGTCCGAGCACATCATCCGTCGTCTCGCCCGACGCCTTACGCTTGGCGATGGCCGCATCGATCACGGAGCGGCACGCGGCCGCCGCGGCGAGAGCTTCGCGCTCCAGCACGGGATCGCCCTCGATATCGGCGAAAAGATAGCGGAACATCAGCGTTGCCCAAGCCATGAGCTCGCCATCGGGCGCCCCGGTGACGCCGAGGTAATCGGTCACGATCGCCGTAGGCACAGGTAAGCTCAGCTCCGGTGGCACGTCGATGCGGTTCGTCTTTCCGGCGACAAGCTTTTCAGCGAGCCCTTGGGCGAGGGGCGCGACGATCGAGGCGACATCATCGCGCCGCACGGCCAGACGCATGTTGGAGACATCGCGCGCGTAAAGCGCCGTATCCTGCATCCCAAGAAAGAAATTCTCGCCGCCCGTGATTGCCCGCATTCGGGGTTCATAGACGACCTCGAAATCCGCGTTCCGATCGAGTACTTCGATCACGTCGTCGTGGCGCGCCACCAGCACCGTGCCTATGTTTGGATAGGACCTGACGACTCTCTTGGGGATGAAGAAAGAATTGGGCAGGAAGGCGCGCGCTGCCCGCAAGCCCAGCCTCTGCGTCAGCGGCTCCTGGAGAGCCGCCGTGAACTTCTCCTTGAGGCCGGAGCCCTTCGCGGAAAGCACCGCCTTGGGGAACTGATATAAGGCGGCGAGCCCCTCGGCTGTCATGCGCAGACGCAGCATCGGAACCGTCACGAAATTCGGCACCATCATCGCTCATTCCTCCCCGGCGTTTAGGTGGGATCGACCACGCCCATGCCGATCATGAGCAAGGCGGTCATGCTCGGCACGAAGAAATAATCGCCGCCGCGAGTCTCGACGAATTGGGGAAGGCCCTCGACAATGAAGGGGGGCCGGCCTGATGCGGGATCGGCGGGAATCACGAACTTAGCCTTGGGGCCATTCTTGCCACCTGGTGCGCCTCCCGAATGATTGCCGACAATCGGACAGGTGTCGCTGCCGGCATGGGCATCGAGCCCATAGTTGATCCATTGCTGCTGCACGAATTCGAATTGCCGGAACAGGCTCGCGCAGACGATCAGCAGCACAATTCCTTGCTCGTCCGTGTTGCGTGCGCCATCTGCTGCGGAGCCATAGGGCAGGCCGCGGCGGAGAATACGGCGGCGATTGTTCAAAATCGACCCTTCCACATTCGTCGGAGCCATCTGGTCGCGCGTATTGGTACGCCGCAAATGGGCGGTGAGAGGGCACTTGATCCCATCGGGATCGTCGCGAAAGGAGAAGCGCGTGAGCGCCGCATAGCGGCTCTTTGGGTCCGCCGCTGGATGATCGATATTGAATTGCCGCCAAGCCGCGACCGTCGGCGCGAGTGAAAGAGGCACACCGTCCGGCCAGCGGCCGGCCATCTTCGCCATCAAGGTTTCACGCGCGTCGTCGAGGTTTTGGATGCCGGCAACGGCACCGAAATGTTCCGCAGTCTGATCCAAGAAGGTTTTGAAAGCGGCGACGTTCTGATGCAGCTTTCGATAGGCCATGAAAGTGCCGTTGCGGCTAAAGGCATGTGGCATGGCGGCGCCTGCTGTCTCCTGTGCCTCATTGGGATAGCCGAGCAAAAACTCCCCCGTTGCAAGCGGCCGCCAATTGCCCTTGCCGTCCAGGGCGCCGTTGCCTTCCTTGAACGCTTGCTCGTAGCCGTTTGGATATTGGCCTTCGAAAACCGGATCGCCGATGCCGTCGGTAAAGCCGAAATGTTCTTTCGGGGAGGCGACGAGCTTGCCATCCGAGTCGCGCTCGAGGATCGCCGACAGCTCTTGGAATTGGCGTCTCGGCTGACCCTTGGGATTATGGCCGGAAAGCAAGCGCACGCCGCCGGTCTTCAGACGGAGGACCTCGATCTCCCGGGTTTTTGCTTCAAGTGCCGCAGCGGCGGTTCCATCCGGATTCATCTGGGCGTTGAGCATGATGAGAATATGCACCGTGTCCGGATGGGTGCCGTGATCGCGGCCGCTATTGATCCAGACCTCGTCCCAGGACTCTTTCCAGCCAGGCCCCTTGAAATCGTCGCCGAGCATCGCAGCCCGCCCGGCCATGCCGTCGATGAATTCGTCCGGCATGCCGCGCAGCGTCCGGGTCGGAATACCAAGGGCGAGCAGCCCATGCCACGTGAAGGCGATATTGACGGTGACTTCCGGCCGGGGCACCTCGGCCGGACCGGTGGGAATGTCCTGTGCCGATGGCCAGCGAAGCGCCGTGGTGATCATCGGCAATAAGCCGGTGATAAACCGGCGCGCCAAATCGGCCCTTTCGACACGGTAGAGCATGAAGCGGCCCTTCGGAAAACCCTGCTTCCCGTAGGCGGTGAGAATATTGCCTTGAATGTCGGCGAGATCGAGTGAGACAGCCATGTTTCGCCTCTAGATGCCGATGACGCCGGGTGGTTGCGTGGGGCCGTCGAGGCTGTCTGGCCGATATCTGGCCATGAAGGTTGCGAAAGCGGTATGGAGCTCATCGGCCGAATCCCGGTTGACCCCATGCAGCTGGTTGTCGATCGCGAAGCGGGTGAAGGCCTTTTGCAGCTGGAGGGCCTTGAGAATCGTGGGGAGATTCGAATCAGGCTCCGCTGGAAAGGGCTTCGCACCGGCCGCCATGATGCTGAGATAGGCCCGCCAGATCACGACAGCGAAGGTTCCAGCGCCGGCGAGGGCCAGAATAAAGCCGGCGCCCGGCACAAGCCATGCGACAGCAAGACCGAGCACCAGCAAGGCGAGCGCCGCGAGAGCTGGCGTCTTATAGGGTCGAGCCTCCCATTCGGGAAGGGATTTCAGCGGATCGTCAACGTAATAGTCATTGAACGACATCGTCGTTTCGAGCTGGCCGCGAGCGATGTAATCCGCGAAGGAGGCGGCGTCGCCGACATTGGCATCGAATCCGGCGCAGTGGGTGAAAATGCGTTGCAAATCGCTCTTCATCGTGTCCCAGAGACCGGCGAGATAGGAATCCCGCTCGGCCGCCGTGCCGCTCGCCGCGTCGAACTCCGCCGCGAAATAGAGAAACGGGCAGGTCAGATGATCCTGTGGCTGCGCGACCGTCGGGTTGATATGCTTGATCAACGTCCACAGCATGTTCGTCTGTTCACGGCCATTGTACGCGACATCGTCGATGATCGTGAAACGCACAAAATGGTTGCGAGCATTGCGTGCGAAGGGGCTTTGACCGCCGCCAGTCGGCAATATGGCAAGCTGCTTGCGCAAGGCCTTGACGGGTGAGGTGAATGTGGGGCCCTCCGGGGTCGGATCCGTTTTGACGGGGAGGAGAACCGTCAGGAAATAATGTCCGCCATCAAATGTCGGCATGAATGGTTCCTTGACGGGACAGCCGTATCAGGGAAGCGCCTGGGCGGCATCTGGTTGAGCTTGAAGGTAAGCGGCACGGTTGTCCTCGGCGGTCTTCGTGTCATTGCTGGCGACTGGGGCATGGCCTTGATAGCCAAGGTCGTTCTGCACTTTGCAGAGTGCGGTGATATAGGCCTTCTGGAAATCAGCGGGCGGCAAACTTGCGTGCTGTCCGGCAAGGCTGAGAATCGCTCGCCGCACGCGCAGCGCCGATTTGATATCGCGCTGGGCGGCACCGGGTGTCGCATTGTAATAATAGTCTGTATCGATCTGGTTTACCCTTATGTAGTCTTTGAAGGGCGTGCTGGGGATTGAGTGAGGGAATTTCGTGCTCGTGATCCAGGCCGAGTCGACCCCATTCGGATTGCCGTCCGAAAAGGCGTCGAGATACTGGTCCCAGGTCCCGTTGAAATTGCTCGAGAACAGCAAGTAGTCATTCTGCAGTTTTTGCTTTCCCTGGCCGAGGTCCGCCCACTGATCGCGCTTGATGATCACCCAACGCGCAAAATGGATAAACGACAAGCCAAGCAGTGGCGCTAGGATGATGGAAGGAAGCGCCCGCGCCGCCATATATTCCAGCCGCTGGAACCAGGCGAGCCACGGCCGCACCGGCGAGAGAGCGTTCATGATGTAAGCTTTGCCGGCAACGTTCGACACGTCCCCCCCTTCCTGCAGCGCCGCGCGGCTTTTATTTTTTAGCGCAGTCCATGTTTTGTTCGAATGCCATGTTCAATTATGAAATTGATATATTTTTATTATGCCTCATTTTTTGAGCCATTGGCAAGGCTTGGCCTTTGCCATCAAAGTGCCCGGCATGGCTAGCAACACGCTCGAACTGAGACGCCTTCAAGCGCAGGGGCGTCCGCGATTATGCGAAGTCGGTCGCAACCTAATATCGCAGGCAATACATTATTATCGGGTCCAGGCTATTTTAACGTGACCGGAAGGGGGCCTGCCAGATGACGCCAACAGCCAATATGCCAAAAGCAATGACGCAAGAAACCACTCTCCCGGCGCCGCCGTCCGCCGCGACGGCCGCAAGAGACTCAAGCCTAACGGGTACCTATCTCAATCAGTTTAATGAAATGGTGAAGCTGATCGAGCAATTGCCGGACACGCCGGAATTGATCGGCGATATCTTGAGCTGGCAGCCAACGAGCTATCAGGATTTCTTCAACGCCTCGGCCATGCCTGGCCGCGTTTCCGCGGCGGATGTTTATGCCTCTCTCAATCGTTGCCTGCGGGAGAGTTTCGAAGGAGTCGTCGACGACCTTGACTGCAAGGCTCTTGGCACGGTGGCCGTTATCAGACACCATTACAAGACTCATGGGGAAGCCCGTCCCGACATCATGACGGAGATTTGCTCCCGTGCTGGCACGCATCTGCGCGAGGTGCTTGGCAAGGCGAATGATCTTGTCGGCCACGTTCCAGGCGCGGCGGGTCATTTCGGACAGGGCCGGAAGCTGCGGGTTTCGCAGGTTTGAGCGCCCGCCATTCGCGAGAGTTGGGCGGGGACACTTTTCAGCATTGGCAACTCCATGGATTTGAGCAATTTTTTTTGAATTCCCGGCCTTTTCGGGCGCTGCGGGCACCGGTTGGCTGTCTGAAAATGCTCTAACGCTTTGATTAAGAGCGGTTTCAAGGCGCCAATCCCGCTCCGTTGAACCCGCTTGATGGCGGTACTGGCGGAAAGCCACGGTTTGGCATAAGGCTCTTGGCACGCCTTTGCCTTTCCCGGTAGCGAGCTTAAAGCTATAGGCCCGCTGCCCTCCCGTCTTTTTTCGCGTTTGTCCAGAATGCGCCTATCCCGTTATTTTTTGCCGATTCTTCGCGAGACGCCAAAAGAGGCCGAGATCGTCTCGCACCGCCTGATGCTGCGCGCCGGCATGATTCGGCAGGAGGCGGCCGGGATTTATGCCTGGCTGCCGCTCGGGCTTCGCGTTCTGCAAAAGGTGGCGCAGATCGTGCGCGAGGAAATGGACCGGGCGGGCGCAATCGAACTCTTGATGCCGACCCTCCAGCTCGCGGATTTATGGCGGGAAACCGGCCGCTATGAGGCCTATGGACCGGAAATGCTGCGAATCAAGGACCGCCACGATCGCGAGCTTTTGTATGGTCCGACCAATGAGGATATGATCACCGGGATCTTTCGCGCCTCCGTGCGCAGTTACCGGGATCTACCCAAAATCCTCTATCACATTCAATGGAAATTCCGTGACGAGCAGAGGCCGCGCTTCGGCGTCATGCGCGGGCGCGAATTCTTGATGAAGGATGCCTATTCCTTCGATGTCGACGAGGCCTCCTCGCGATTGTCCTACAATAAGATGTTCATTGCATATTTGCGGATTTTTTCCCGCATGGGATTGAAGGCGATCCCGATGCGCGCCGAAACCGGCCCTATCGGCGGCGATTTGAGTCATGAATTCCTCATTTTGGCGGAAACCGGCGAGTCGGCCGTCTTTTGCCACGCCGATGTCTTGGATTTGCCCATCCCGCCTGAGAATACCGATTATGAAGGCGATCTCTCGCCTATCATCCACGAATGGACGAAGCTTTATGCGGCGACCGGGGATGTCCACGATCAAGCAAGGTTCGAGCGCGAGACGCCAGAAGAAAAGCGGATTCACACGCGCGGCATCGAGGTCGGCCAAGTGTTTTATTTCGGCGACAAATATTCAAAGCCAATGCAGGCCTTGATCACGGGTCCTGATGGTGTCGAGCGGCCATTTCAGGGCGGCTCTTATGGGGTCGGCGTGTCGCGTCTCGTCGGCGCGCTGATCGAGGCCGGCCACGACGAAAATGGAATCATCTGGCCCGAGGCCGTCGCGCCGTTCAAGGTCGGGCTTGCCAATCTCAAGATCGGCGATGGCGCGACGGATGCCGCCTGCGGGTCGATCTATGACGCACTCGGGAAGGCTGGCGTCGACATCCTCTATGACGACACCGATGAGCGCCCCGGCGCCAAGTTCGCCAAGCTCGATTTGATCGGATTGCCTTATCAGATCATCGTCGGCCCGAAGGGATTGGCCTCGGGCACCGTGGAACTCAAGACACGGGCGACCGGCGCCCGCGAAAACCTCGATGCCGCGGCGGTGATCGCGCGGCTTGCGGGTGCATGATGGACGCCGCGAAGAGCACGCGCCCATTCGCGCCCTTTGAATGGATGATCGCCTTTCGCTATTTGCGCGCGCGTCGCAAAACGAGCTTTGTTTCGGTTATCGCATTTTTCTCCTTTCTTGGAATCACGCTCGGCGTCGCGACACTGATCGTCGTCATGTCGGTGATGAATGGCTTTCACAAGGAATTGCTCGACAAGATCGTCGGCATCAATGGCCATATCTTCCTCCAGGCCGCCGACACCCAGTTCACCGATTATGATGAAGTGGTGAAAGAGGTAGCGGCGGTGCCGGGCGTGAAATTGGTTGTGCCGATGATCGAGAGCCCAGCGGCGGCGTCCACCGCCAACATGGCCTTTGCTCTCGTGCGGGGAATAAGGGAGGCGGATATCAAGCGGCTGCCCGGCATCGCCCCCAATGTCAAGCTCGGCACGCTTGACGGCTTCGATACGGCGGGCGGAGTGGCGATCGGCCAAAGGCTCGCCGAGAACCTTGGTTTGCGGATTGGCGACAAGGTTAAAATTCTGATCGCGAATGGCGAGCAGACGCCTTTTGGAGTGACGCCGCGCAGCAAGGTCTATCCGGTCACCGCGATCTTTCAGATCGGCATGGCGGAGTTCGACAATCTCTTTGTTTATATGGCCTTGCCCGAGGCACAATCATTCTTCAACAAAGACAACCAGGCGAGCGTCATTGAAATTTTTCTTCGCTCGCCGGAGGACCTCGATGCGGTCAAGAGCAAAATCGATACGTCCGTGATGCGGCCGATGATTATGACCGACTGGCGTGAGCGCAACAAGACGTTCTTCGACGCGCTGAATGTCGAGCGCAATGTCATGTTCATCATTCTGACGCTGATCGTGCTGGTCGCGGCGCTTAACATCGTGTCAGGGCTCATCATGCTCGTCAAGGACAAGGGACGCGACATTGCGATCCTGCGGACCATGGGCGCCACGCAAGGAGGGGTCATGCGGATTTTTCTCATCACTGGCGCCTCTATCGGCATCGCCGGAACGCTGGCCGGCTTGCTTCTCGGCCTTTTCGTCGCGAGCAATGTCGAGGCTCTTCGCCAGCTGCTGAACCGGCTCCTCAACGCAAATCTGTTTCCGGCCGAACTCTATTTTCTTTCGCGCCTCCCATCCGTGGTTGAGCCGGGCGATGTCCTTGCGGTTGTCGCAATGACCCTCACGCTTTCGGTGATCGCGACGATTTATCCGTCCTGGCGCGCGGCGAAGCTCGATCCTGTCGAAGCCTTGCGTTACGAATAGACATGTCCGCGCCGGCGCTCCGTCTCGAAAAGGTTGAACGCCGCTATGATCAGGCGGGAAGTCCGCTCGAAATCTTGCGCGGCGCGGATTTTTGCTTGTGGGCCGGGCAGTCGGTCGCGCTGGTCGCCCCGTCCGGCGCTGGCAAATCGACACTTCTCCATATCGCCGGGCTTCTCGAAAAACCCGATTCGGGAGAGGTGTTTATCGCCAACGAGGCCACGACCAGCATGAATGATGCCGCGCGGAGCGCCTTGCGGCGCGGCGAGATCGGTTTCGTCTATCAATTCCATCATCTGCTGCCGGAATTTTCAGCCCTCGAAAATATCATGTTGCCGCAGATGATCGGCGGCGTTTCCCGGCGCGACGCTAGAGATCGCGCCTTGCAATTGCTCCGCTACCTTGGCTTATCGGCGCGCGCCAAGCATAGGCCTGCGGAACTCTCAGGCGGCGAGCAGCAGCGCGTGGCGATCGCCCGCGCGGTCGCCAATGGCCCGCGCCTCTTGCTCGCCGACGAGCCGACCGGCAATCTTGATCCGAAGACGGCTGACCATGTGTTCGAGGCGCTCGACGCCATAGTCCGGGCGACCGGTCTTGCAACCTTGATCGCGACCCATAACATGGAGTTGGCCAGCCGAATGGACCGGCGGGTGACGCTGCACGAGGGACTTGTGCTGGAACTCGACTGAGGGGCAAAAGGCGCAAGCCGATGATATGGCCTGGGGCAAGGGAAAACCGGCCATGAGGCCGGTTTCCGGCTGGGCTGAGGCAGAAGTCTCGCCAGACGACTCTCGCATTTAGTATTTAGCGACAACCGCGGATGGCGGTGCAAACCAATTAAACTTGTAGTTCAGGCCCGCACGAATAATGGCCGCAGAGGTATTGAAGCGTCCGAGATAGTTGGCAAGCGAAGGAAATGTCCCAGAACCGGGAGGAGGGGAGATCCAATTCGTGTCTGCGTTGCCAAGATCGGCGTAAAGTGCTTCCCCTTTGATGGTCCAGCTCGGAGCGAGGGCGTACTCCAAACCAGCGCCCACGACCCAGCCAATGCGTGTCGTGTCAACATTGAAATAAGGTGTATTCCATGTGGGCAAGCTGAAGGAATTGTACTGAAGGGTATTATTCACATTGCCATAGGCAAGGCCGGCCGTGAAGTAGAGCAAAGTGCGATCCACCGCGAGACCGAGGCGGCCGCGAACCGTCCCGATATAGTTAAGACGGTCCGTTTCGGAAGCGAAGAAGGGGATTATGGCGCCATTGGGACTGACAAAATTCGCCTTGTTGCTGAGCCAGTTTATGTCGGTCTCGAGACCATACACAAAGCTTCCCGCCTGGAAGTTAATGCCAAGCGTGCCACCCCCAGCAAAACCATTGGTTTTTGTGTTTGCGAATCCCGGGTAACCTAAAAAAGCGCCCGCAAGATCATCGAAATTTTGGTAGCCTTGGGCAAATCCTGCGGTTGCACCAAGGTAAATACCTGCCCAAGAGTAAGCAGGAGGAGGAATGTAAGGAGGGGGGCTGGCCGGAAGGTCGGCGGCAAGGCTGCTCGTCGACAGAGTGGCAATGGCCGCTATGGCAAGTACAATTTTGCGACACATGGGAATGACCTATTCGTTTGAGTGAATGATGCAGAAGCGCTGCCGTCTTCCCGCTAATCAAAAACGTAACGTGTCATTCGTAAATTTTAACTTTCCTTCATTTTTGATTCGGCTGCGAATAGGGATCCGTGGTGAGCTGCCGACAACAACGGCGGCGCACCGCCGTCGCTCAATCTCAACGGATTCCCTTTAGAAAAGTGGGCTGGCGATTTGGGATGTGCCATTTTAGAAACAGTGAAGAATTTTGTTCGGCGCGGCTTTAGCTGTTTAGAAGTTGGGCCACGCGCTTTTCGACCACGCAAGCTCTGACGCAAACTGGCGGCGTACCCCAAAAGCGCTTACATGACGGGTTAAGGGAGGAACCCATGTCGAATGCGATCGTGATTACCTTGCCTCATAACCTCGGTGCGCAAGAGGCGAAACGGCGGATCGCCGAGCGCGTGGACCGCCTGCGCCACGATTACATCGATAAATTGGCTTATAGCGAGGTCAATTGGAATGTTGACACGGCGGATGTGCGGGTGGTGGCCTTTGGGCAGACGGTGACCGGAACAATCTCTGTCATGCCCGACTCCCTTCGCATTGAAGTGCAGCTGCCCTTGATTCTTGCGATTCTCGCGGGCAAGATCCAAGGCGTTCTCAAGGACAATGCCGAAGAAACGCTGCGCATCGAGCACACGCCGCCCAAGGTCTAAACAGAAGAGCAAACGGCAAAAGGGTCCGCGCGATTGCGCGGCGCGCTTATTTTACGGCGATCATCACATCGGAGGCCTTGATGACCGCGTAGGCCAATCCGCCCTTTTTAAGGCCCAGTTCCTCGACCGATTCATTGGTGATCGAAGAGGTAACGACTCCCCCGCCTTTCAGGGCGATTTCGACATGCGCGATGGTCGCACCCTTGTGAACTTCCTTGATCGTGCCCTCGAGAAAATTGCGAGCGGAAATCTTCATAGCGTTCCTCCAATGATCGCATGTCACCTTCACCAGCGTCGTATAATGGCCGTTTTTAGACTTGTCGCATAGCCATGCTACGATTCTCATATACATCAAATTTTCGTTTTCTGGTGACTCTTTTTCGATCAAATGAGTACAGCCGATCGGGAGCATTCAATGACATGAGCCGAAATGATACAGCACGTGTCCCTTGACCAAAGTGATGTCTTTGCCTTCCTGGCCGATCCCGCGACGCATGGGCTGCACGATCCGGTTAGGCGCATCGATACCCATGGCGCCGCGGTTTTCCTCGCGGGCAAGGATGTCTACAAGGTCAAAAAGGCGGTGCGCTTTCCTTTCATGGATTATTCGACCCTTGCCAAGCGGCGGTGGGCCTGCGAGCGTGAGCTGGCCGTCAATCAAGCCAATGCACCGGATCTTTACCTCGGCACCGTTCCGATTTCGCAAGAAGAGTCCGCCTTAAAGTTTGGCCGCGGCGGCACGATTGTCGAATGGGCCGTTCATATGCGCCGTTTCGATGAAAACCGCACCCTTGATCGGCTGGCCTCGCGCAATGCGCTTGATCTCGAAATCATCGGCAAACTGGCTGGCGCCGTCGTAGCCTCGCACCGGCGCGCACCGGCCGCCTTGCAACAGAATGCGGTCAACGCCCTGCAATGCCAGATCGAGGAAACTCTGGTCTCTCTTGAAGCGGCGCCGGAGATCTTCGCCCCCGAAGCGGTTGCCTCGCTTCGAGCGGCAATGCAGCAGGCTTTTGCGCGGCGAAAGCCGTTGCTTGTGGAACGCGAAGAGCAAGGTCAAGTCCGCCGCTGCCATGGCGATCTGCACCTGCGCAATATCGTCTTGATCGAAGATCGGCCGGTTTTGTTCGATGCGATCGAATTCGACGACGCGATCGCGACATGCGATGTGCTGCACGATCTCGCGTTCTTGCTGATGGATCTGTGGACACGCGGGCTGCGCCACCATGCAAATCTTCTGTTCAACCGGTATCTCTGGATTTGCGATGACGTCGAGATTCAGCTCAAAGGCATTTCGCTGCTCCCGCTTTTCCTTTCGTTGCGCGCCGCCATTCGCGCCATGGTCGCCCTTCTACAGCCGGGCGGTGCGAAAGATCATGCAAGCGAAGCGCGCCATTATTTTGAAGCCGCCTGCGCTCTTCTTGCTCCTGATCGCCTCGATCTCATTGCCATTGGCGGTCTGTCGGGGACCGGCAAGAGCTCGCTTGCCGCCGCACTTGCCGGTTCCATCGGACGGGCGCCGGGCGCCGTCCATCTGCGCAGCGATATTGAACGCAAACGGCTCCTCGATGTCCACGCGTTCGACCGCCTGCCGGACGAGGCCTACCGGCCGGAGATGACGGCCCGGACATATCAACATCTCCGCGATCTGGCGGCCATCGCGCTCGATGCCGGTCAAAGCGTGATTGTCGACGCCGTGCATTTGACGCCGGAAGAACGCGTTGCGGTAAAGGAGATCGCGATCCGGTGCAAAGCCCATTTCACCGGCCTTTGGCTCGAAGCGCCAGTCGGTAGGCTTATGGAGAGGGTTGCCAGACGCAAGAATGATGCATCGGACGCAACGCCTACTATTGTGACGGTCCAGGCGGGGCAGCCAACCGGAAAGATGGATTGGCTGCGCGTGGACGCCTTGGCTCCGGTCGAAACCCTCGCCAGCGTTGCTCTTGCCTTGATCCTGCGTTGATCATCAGGATGAAGGCGGAAGCAACACGGCGGCGCCCTCGAGTCTGCCTGCCCGTAGATCGGCCAAGGCGCTGTTCGCCTGATCGAGCGGATAGGACGTGGTCCGCGTCTCGATCCCCGCCCCGGCGGCAAAGGCGAGGAACGTCACGCCGTCCTGCCTCGTGAGATTGGCGACCGAAATGATCTGGCGTTCCTGCCACAGCAAGCGATAAGGAAAAGCGGGAATATCGCTCATGTGAATCCCGGCGCAAACAACAATCCCTCCCTTTCGCACCGCGGCGAGGGCGAGCGGCACCAATTCCCCGACAGGGGCATAGATGATCGCGGCATCGAGCTCGACGGGCGGCTTTTCGCTGGAGCTTCCCGCCCAGGCAGCGCCGAGCCGCAAGGCAAACGCTTGCGCGTTGGCGTCCCCAGGCCGCGTGAAGGCAAAAACCTGGCGCTCCTGTTTGCGCGCGACTTGCACGATAATGTGAGCCGCCGCACCGAAGCCATAGAGACCGAGGGTCTTCGCGGCGCCCGCAAAGCCTAGCGAACGCCAGCCGATGAGGCCGGCGCAGAGCAGGGGTGCAAGCGGGGCGGCGTCGCCCTTATTGCTCAAGCGAAACGCGTAGCGCGCGTCGGCAATCGCGCGGGTCGCATAACCACCGTTTCGCGTGTAGCCCGTGAAGACCGGCCGGTCGCATAGGTTTTCCCTCTGGCTCACGCAATAGGGGCAGACGCCACAGGTCGCGCCAAGCCAGGGAATACCGACTCTTTCTCCAATCTCGAAACCGGATACGTGGGGGCCTAGGGCATCGATGCGCCCGACGATCTCATGCCCAGGTATGATCGGAAGCTTTGGGTCTGGCAGTTCGCCATCCACAACATGGAGATCGGTTCGGCAGACGCCGCAAGCTTCCACGCGGACCCGGAGCTCGCCCGGACCAGGAAGGGGATCGGGCAATTCCTCGAAGGCTAGAGGGTTGCCCGTTTTGCGCAGGACCATGCCAAACATGGCCGTCTCCGAATTCTCGAGGGTTCAACGAATTTCGAGCGTCAATGTGCAAGGAGATGACAGCGGGAGGTTTGCCGCAGAAGAGCGCGCGTTACGCCACCTAAAACCCATTCGCGGAATTTTCCGTGACCGTAAGCGCCCGCGACCACGAGATCCAACACTTCCTCGGTGGCGAGCGCGTCGAGCTGGGCTGATGCATCCTTGCGCAGGGGCTCGCTCCAACCCGCGGCATTGACGCCGTGACCGGCAAGCCAAGCGGCGACATCTTCAACGCGGCGGGCGGCCGCCACGGGATCCCGGGCTTCGTCGATCTCCACGACGATCGCTTTTTGGCAGAGGCGCAACAACGGCAAGGCATCGCAAATCGCCCGGCGCGCTTCCCGTGTGTCCTTCCAGGCAATGAGAATGCGCTCGGCCTTCAAGGTCTCGACCTCTTGCGGCACCATGAGCAGCGGGCGTCCTGTCTGCATCGCGAGATCACCGGGATCCAGCGAGGGATATTCATCGTTCTGGCCGATGATCACGAGATCGGCCGCCCGGCATTCCTTGGCGATAAAGGATTGCGGCGCCTCGATCGCCGACCTCCATTCCATGGCCGTGGCATGACCTTTGAGCGCCTTATGAAAGCGCTCTTCAGCCAGCCGAAGATATTTTTCGATATTGGCCAGGTCCTGCTCCTCGGCATAAGCGGCGGCATCGCCCTCCGCGAAATAGAGCTGGACCGGTACCGCATGCGCGGCAATTCCGATCACGCGTGCGTCAAACCGCTCGGCGAGACTTGCGGCGATCGTGAGCCGGTTATCGCAGCTCGTCGTCAGACTGCAATGAACCATCAAGGTCGCATAGGACATGAGCATGATCCTATCCGTTTCGCAGAGCTTGATCGTGATCGATCACACGCAGATTGCCCAAGGCCGTTGCTTTGCTGTCTTAGTACTTGCTCGCTCCATCAGACTGGTTCCACCGAAGCGACCTGGAAG
>DATJLX010000058.1:0-30078 GCA_035509135.1 Methylocella sp. | reverse complement strand
GCCGGGATTGGCGACAAATTGATAGTCGAAGGTCATCGCGGCCCAATCGGTGAGGCCGACCGAATAATAGGCTTCAACGGTTTCCTCGGGCCGGTAGCTGAGCGCGCCGTCGCCGATGAGGATGCCGAGGCCGCCGGCGGCCAGGAAAGCCTGATAATTATTGGAAAGCCCGCTGATGATGCCGGCCAAGCCTACTCTGTCATTGGGGCGGCCCCAGGACGTTCCCTTGTATACGGCGCCGAAGGAGGCGCTCTCGTCGATATCGGTCCAGGACATGATTTCGGTCTGGCCGCTCTGCCAGCTCAGGCGCGTGAAGAGGCCGAGATCATCGGTGACGGTTTGCTCGAGATTGGCAATGAAGCCAAATTCCGAACGGGTCTGGCGCGTCGCCGCGATGTCCGGCGCGTTTGGATCGAGAGCGGGATTGCTGAGATAGGGATTGGCGAGCGTCGCGGCGAAGCTGCCACAATAGCACTGGCTGTCCCAGCCGGTCAGCCGGAATTTTCCGGGCATGCCAAACAGCGTGAATCGATCTTCAAATTCGAGAATATATTGGCCGCGCTGGAAAATTCTCGTATCAAAGTCATTGCCGTTGGGAACATCAGGCAACAGAAAATAACCGGCACGGAAAGCCCATTCCTTCTGATTGAGCTCGACCACCGAACCCCAAGTATAGCCTTTCTGGTCGGCAGCATAATCGAAGGCGCCGGCATCGACGAGCGCCCAGTTCATGAAGCTCACTCGCCCATCATGCGCATAGCTGTTGTTGTCGAAAATATCGCCTATGGACAGCTTGCCGAATGTGAGGGTCAGCCGCGAAATATCGGCCTTTTCGGCGACCTGATCGGGGCCGTCCGGAATATCCTCCTGCTCACCGCCGAGGCCAAAGATCTGGCGCAGGAACAAGCGTGCCGTGTTGTAATGGGGATAATCGAAGCCGGCCTTTTGTGCTTCATTGTTCGGAAAATCCGCGAGGCCACGGGTGCTGCTGAGACCGAACCCTTGGAACGGCTCTGGATTGAAATAGAATTCGGTGCCCTCAAAAGCTTTATATCCCAAATAGCCGTCCAAGCTGAACGTGTCGCGAACTTGATAGCCGGGGAACAGGCTATTGGCTCCGGAATAGGCCGCGGGGAATGGCGCATTCCCCTGCCCGATGATCGTCGATTGGCCATGAATGCTCCAATCGTTGAGGCTGGGGAGAATGCCGGCATTAGGTACCGAGGCGCCAGGATCAGCGGCAAATCGATAATTCAAACCAAGTTGGACGGTCTGCAAGGTCAGATTGGAATTGTAATGTTCTCCGGCCGCCGGAAAAGCGACACCGGCGCGGGCAAAATCCGAAAAGGCATATTCGAGACTGCTGCTCCAATTGGGCGTTAAAAGGACTTCGATGCCGCCCCCCGCTGTCCAGCCGGGACGCCAGAAATAGACGCTGTCGACATTGCCAAAACTATCCGTGCTCGTCACCAAATCCCGGGCATAGGCAAAGCCGCCGGCGGCGTAGACAAGGTAATCGCCGAACGCATAGCCGACGCGGCCGCGCAGGGAGCCGAAGATTTCGATATGGTCGTTGACCTCGGATGGGCCGGCCACCGGAAACGCAACCGGCAGATTGCTTTTCATCACATCGGGGAAGGAAAAATCGGCAGCAAACCCGAACATGAGACCCGAAGGCATCACATGATTGTAGCCGGCCTGAAGGCCGCCGTAGAGCGGACCAAATTGGCCATCCATGCCGTAAAGACCAATCGAGCCTGAAGCGGGCAAACCTAATGGATTGCTCAGATAGGAGGACGTCCCAAAGGCATAACCGACATGGCCGCCAAAGTAAAAGCCCTTCCAAGAATTGCTCGCAAATACGGGTGGGCCGGGCGCCACGTCGGCGGCATAAACGGGGGCCGTTAAAGTGGCGCAAGCCGACACTATGAGAATGGTGAACTTCATGGAATGGCCTTCTCCGCTTGCCAAGTTTCTGTCGCCGATGCCTCATCCTTTGCAAAGTAACGTAGCGTCTTCAATTTCGGAAAAGCTTGGAATTTTTAATGTTGTCCTACGAATTTAAACAAAAAACCATCATTTCATCTTGTATTTCAAACTACATGTTTGAGGTGATGAAACTCAAGAGGTCCCTTGCGGGAAGGCCTCCCCATCGTAGCGCGCTCGGGTAGACCGAATACCGCTAACTCCCGCGGTTCCTCATGTATCAATTTGTAGCATAGGCTACATCTCGATTAAAGTCAAACGATGTTGTCTTGAGTTTCTTTGACTTCAAATTTGGATTGGCTGCGCCTCAAAAGACCCATGATTCATGATCAAGAGGGAAGTCTGGCGCCAACGCTAGCCGGACTGGCCGCCAAAGCGGAGTAGGCAAAACGCTTTGTCTGCGACGATCACCCGCGATCTTGGGAGCAAAATGGTTTCCCCGGTAGCGCACCGTCTCCCAAAGGCAGAACCGACATGGCCGCCAAAGTAAAAGCCCTCCCAAGAACTGCTCGCCAAGACGGGCGGAGCAGGTGTCAAATCGGCGGCAAGAGCCGCGGCTGAGAAGACCGTGCTGAGCCCCAGGATCAGGCACTTTGACTTCATTTTATAATCCGTCATTTCTTACCCCGCTGGTCTGACTACTACGGCAGTGCTCGTTAAATCCAACGCCACGACGCCAACGAAAATAATAGCCTTGTAACTTCGTGTATTTTTATAATTCTAATTCGGCTCATCGCACAAGAATGAGCGTAATTTTGGGAGAACCGAACAAAGAAATTTTTGGGAATGTTGCATTTGCGCCACTTATCCCTATCCGGGAATATCGAGCCATGACTTTGGGTTCGCTCGGCGTCCACATGCATGCCGGATATTGCTCACGCGAAGCGCAAGAGATAAGCCTTCCGCGGCCAATCATTCGGAGCACTCATGGGACAGGACTTCCGGCAGGATGCGGGCTCTGGTCACGCCAGTTCGACCGGCCGGCCCTCCATTGCCGCACTTGGGCTTTCCGCGCTGGGTATTGTTTTCGGCGACATCGGCACGAGCCCGCTTTATACACTCAAGACCGTTCTCGATTTGACCGGCGGCTCGCCAACGCCTGACGTTGTCCTCGGTGTCCTCTCGCTCATTCTATGGACGCTGATCATCATCACGTCGGTCAAATATGTGATCTTCGCCATGAGCATCGACAATGACGGCGAAGGCGGCATTCTCGCCCTCATGTCGCTGCTTGGCATCAAGAAACATCAACGGCCGGCGATCGTCGCCGTCGGACTGTTTGGCGCCGCGCTGATCTATGGCGATGGGGCGATCACTCCCGCCATCTCGGTTCTTTCCGCTCTCGAAGGCCTCAATATCGCGACACCGGCCCTGACATCCTATGTCCTGCCTGCCGCGGTCGCGATTCTTATCGCACTTTTTGCGATCCAGCCGCTCGGCACATCGCGCATCGGCAAGGCGTTTGGCCCGATCATGGGTCTTTGGTTTTTATCAATCGCGGCGCTTGGCCTATGGGGGATTCTGCGACATCCGGCGGTGCTCACCGCCCTCAATCCCCTTTATGGGCTTCACTATTTGTTGTCGAATGGCTTTGCGAGCTTTGTCGTTCTGGGCGGCGTCTTCCTCTGCGTGACCGGCGCCGAGGCCCTCTATGCCGACATGGGACATTTCGGTCCGCGCCCGATCCGGCTCGCTTGGTCGGGCGTTGTTTTCCCCAGTCTGATCCTGAATTATGCCGGTCAGAGCGCGATCGTCCTCGAAGGAGCCTCGACCGCCGGCAATATTTTCTACCGGCTGTGCCCCGCGCCCTTGCTCATTCCCTTTGTCATCCTGGCGACGGCCGCAACGATTATCGCCAGCCAATCGATCATCACCGGCGCGTTTTCGATGACGAGGCAAGCGATCCAGCTCGGCTGGCTGCCGCGTCTTTACATCAAACAAACCTCCGAGAAAGGCTATGGACAGATCTATGTCGGGATCATCAACTGGCTGCTCATGGCTGTCACGGTCGGCCTGACGCTGTTCTTCGGCAAATCGGACAATCTCGCCGCCGCCTATGGCATCGCTGTTTCTGCGACCATGGTGATGACCTCCGCGCTTTTGTTCATTGCGATGCGCGAGGTCTGGGGGTGGAGCCTCGCCGCAAGCGGCGCGATCGCCGGCGCTTTTTTCTGCATCGATATGAGCTTCTTCCTCGCCAATCTCATGAAGGTCAGCGACGGCGGCTATGTGCCGCTGCTTCTGGCGAGCCTCGTCTATGGCATTATGTGGATTTGGCATCGTGGAACAACGGCAGTTGCGGAAGTTCTCAGCGCGCGGGCTATTCCGGTCAGCGAATTCATGAGTTCGCTCGAAGCCAGTAAGGTACCGCGGGTTCCCGGCACCGCGGTTTTCCTCACTCGGACAGTCACCGACATGCCGCCGGTCGTGGTCTGGCATGTCAAGCACAACAAAGCCTTGCACGAACATTTGTTCGCTCTCCGGGTCGTGACGGAATCTGTCCCATGGGTCAAGGAGTCCGAACGCTTGGCGACGATTGAGGTGGCGCCCAATTTCTGGCGCGCGACGGCGCGCTATGGGTTCATGGAGAGGCCCGATATTCCCGCGCTGCTAAGACAGGCGCATGTTCAAGGCTGCTTCTTCGATCCCGACGATGTCACCTATTACGTCGCCCGTGAAACGATCATGCACAGGACCGATGGAAGGGGGCTAGCTGAGTGGGAGGAAACGCTCTTCGCCGCGATGGAGCGAAACGCCACGCATGTCAGCGAATTCTACAACCTTCCTCGCGACAGCGTCGTCGAAATCGGCCGGCAAGTCGTGATCTGAGCTTGGCAATGGGCGCCGGGCATTGCTGTGATGCGGGCTGACTTTCAACCGAAAGCCCTGCTCACCACAAAGATGGTCAGCCCAACCAATCCCCCCACCAGGGTCCCGTTGATGCGGATGTATTGCAGATCCTTGCCGACCTGAAGCTCCAGCCTGTCCACCAGGGTCTTGGTGTCCCAGCGGCCCACCACCTCGGCGACGAATGTGCCGATCTCGGCGCGGTTCGGCACGATGGTGTTCAAGACAAGCTGCTGGGCCCAAAGGTTGATCATCGTACGGATGTGATCATCGCCCTCCAGCCAATTGCCCAGGGAGCCCAGCGCATGCTCGAGACTCCTGGTAAAGATCCCGTTCGGAGCAACCAAGTCGGCCCGGATTTTTTCTTCGATCTCATTGCTCAGCCAGTTAAGGTAGCCGTCAACCACGCTATTGTCGAGGACCTCGGCCTTGAGCCTTTCGCCTTGATCGAACATCTCCGGATCATTCGCCAAGAGTTTGACCAGCCGGTTTAACGCGGCCTGATACTGGAGTCGCATGGGATCATCCAAAGCGCGTGCCGCGGCGAGAGTGTCCAGCAGTCCCGCGACGCAAGCATCGGCGATTTTCCCATCGACCCAGTTCGGAAGCCAAGCGAGGCCGCGTTTGGCGACCCTTTGCCGGATGCTTTCCCGGTGCTCAAGCAGGAACTGCCTCGCTGTCGCGATCACCTGATCGAAAACCGTATTGTGGTGACCCTGCGACATCGCCACGCAGAGAACGCGGGCGGCCAAGGGAGCGACGGCGATGGAATCAATGCCATTCCGGATCACATTGCGGCTGAAGGTCCGGATCTGCTCCTGGCGGACAAATTCCAACAAAGGAGGCATCAGCGCGTGCGAGCGGCGCGCCACAAGCCTTATATTTTCCGGCTCTTTCAACCAGCTGGAGATCCAGCCGGCGGCGTCAATCTTTTCGAGCTTAGCGGCCACCTCGTCCGGAGCGAGGAAGTTGACGGAAATGAACCGGCCAAGCGCCTCGCCTATGCGCTTTTTGTGACGCGGTACGATGGCGGTGTGCGGGATCGGAAGACCAAAGGGATGACGAAACAGCGCCACCACCGCGAACCAGTCGGCGCATGCGCCCACCATCGCCGCCTCGGCGAAGGCGCGTGGATAGATGAGAAAAGGCCACCACGCCGCCAGCGCGGTCGTCACGGCAAACACCCCTGTCATCACCACCAGCAGCAAGGAAGCAAGAAGGCGCATGCGTTTCAGTTCGGCGGTCCGCTGGCCGACCAACTCTTCGCGGCTTGCCGCGATGGGCTGTGTCTTGCTCATCAGACTGTCACTCACGCGGGACCGGCATCCGTCGCCTAGCCTTCAGTTGTGGAGCCTGCGCACGGTCTCACGGATTTCCGCCATGGATGCGCTTGCAACGCCAGCCAGCGAAAGGCGCGCGGGCGCAGCGCCTTGATGGTTACCCTTGTGCTGCAACAGGGGTCGAATGCCATTGAGGCTCGCCAGTATAGCCGACCCATTGCTGATCACCGCAATGGTTGCGGGACCGATCAGACCGCCCGGCAGGGTAAGACCCAAGGCCAGGGTGTTCATGGCGGCAACAATCCCATAATTTTGCTTGATCAGCCGGACCGCCCCACGCGACAGCTCGATCGCTTGCACCAGTTTCCATAAGGAGTCATCCATCAACACGACGTCGGCCGACTCATGAGCGATATCGGCGCCATGTTTCATGGCAATGCCTACATCGGCAAAACTCAAGGCTGGTGAATCATTGATTCCATCGCCGACCACCGCGACCCGGCGGCCGTCGCGTTGCAGCTGCTGGACGACCTCCGCCTTATCGGAGGGCATCATGTTGGCGATCTGCCGGGTGAGGCCGAGCCGCTTGCCGACGGCGTTGGCCACCGCCGCGTTATCCCCCGTCAACATGATGGTGTTGCGGATACCCATGCCGTTGAGGGTTTCGATGACCTGCCGGCTCTCTGGCCGGATGCGGTCCTCATAAGCGACAAGGCCCGCCAGTTTGCCATCGACGGCGATATAGAGGCTTGAGCAGCCGCGTTCATCGATGGCGGCGCGGTCCGCGACCACGTGGTCGAGCTTGATATCGCTCTGGCGGAGAAAGCGGTCGTTGCCAACATGCAGATAGTAGCCATTGACGCGCCCCTCGACACCGAGCCCGGCCCGGTACCGCGTTTCATCACAAGGCGGCGGCTGCACGTCCATTTCACGGACTTTCTCGCGCAGCGCCTCGGCGACCGGATGGCGCAGATGGGTCTCCGCGGCGACGGCCAGCGCCAGCAGATGATCGGGCGCGATGAGCTCTTCATAGGACAGCACATCGACGACATGCGGGGTCCCGTGACTTAATGTTCCCGTCTTGTCGAAGACGATGGTATCCACTTCGGCCAGCTTTTCCATATGGCTGCCGCTCTTGATGAGGACACCATTGCGGGCGGCGTTGGTCATTGATGAGAGCACGGCGGTCGGCGCGGCGACGCGGATGCCGGTGCCGTAATCGATGATCACCAAGGACAGGAATCGATTGAAGTCGCGCGTTAGGGCGGCGGTGCTGACGGCGAGGCCGAGCGTCGGCAGGACGAGACGGTCGGCAAAGCGTTCGGCATGATTCTGCATGCGGGTGTCCCCGACAGGCGCGGTATCGACAAGCCGGGCGATCTGCCCCGCCATGGTCCCGGTTCCGACCCGCGTGGCCCGCAGCGTCAATTGTCCTTCGCAGAGGATGGTGGCGGCGAACACCGTCTCGCCAACCGTCCGCGGAACCGGGAGCCCCTCGCCCGTGATGGTCTTCTGATCGATCGTGGCGGTGCCCTGAAGGACCTCGCCGTCGGCCGGTATCATCTCGCCGGGATAAACCACCAAAGTGTCGCCGGCGGCCAGCTCTTTCGCCGCAATTTGGACCACCGCGCCATCCCTGACAATCCAGGCCGTCTTAGCCTGAAACTCAAGCAGTTCGCTCACAGCCCGCTTGGACCCGGCGGCGGTCAGGTCGCGAATCCAATCACCCAGGCGGACCAGCCAAATGATGATGCCGCCGGTCACCATGTGACCCTGGCCAATAGACGCGGCGATGGCGAGCGTGTCGAGAAAATCGACATTGAGTCGGCTCTCCCGGCTCCACACCATCCAGGCCCGCCGGAAAATGGGCAGGGCGTTGGTGATCATGAGCGGGATGTTCACGGCTGCCGCCAAAGGATTGGCGACCAATGCCAGGCCGAGCGAGGCCGTCGGCAAGAGCAAAACTTCCGGATGCGGGTCCGCCTGTTTCACTGGCCACGCCGCCTCCGGTCCGCCGCCCGGCGCGCCGATCTCATTCGCCCTGGGCGGCAGGCCAAGGAAGGCCCCCCAATCATCCAGGCTAAGGCTTGAGAAGCGGTCGAGCAGCCTCCGCATGGTGTCCGTGTGGATGGGATCATACTCGATGATCAGGCTGGCGCAGTCGTAGTTGATACGGGCGCCGGTGATCGCGTCCTGGTCACGCAGCCAGGCCAAGGTGGCTTCCGTCAGGAGCGAGCAGTGACGCAGCACCGGCACATAAAGACGGATGCGTCCGGGGATTGAATGGCGGATTGTAAATTCCATGGGCTAAGAATCGATCACCCGGTTGGCACTGGAACGGTGGTGGCCTGACCGCTGTGCAACTCGGCGAAATGATGCATGGTGAAGAGACCCAGCGTCACCCACATGGGCGTCGCGGTGTCGGCCCCGATCTCCCAAAAGGTGTAGACGGCAAGTCCTCCCGCCAAAACGATTTTCAGGTCGATCGTATTGCCGGTCGATCGCTTCAGCTGATAATCCAGTTTCCGGAAGACATCGACGGTGGTCTTGGCAAACTCGGACCGTTCCGCCAAGAAATCGGCTTCGGCCTTGATCTTGTTCGCGAGCTGGTCGATTTCGTCGCCCGGCAAGGGGACGGCGGCCAGCGACAAATGGTGCTGGTGATGCCGCTCCAAGTAGTTTGGAAGCTGTTTCTCAATCTCCCCTTCATGTTTGGGATCATAGTGGATGATGATGTTGCCGGTCAGCGGCTTTGCATTCACCTTCGTTATCCCGGGGATATGGGAAAAGGCTTCCTTGTAGATTTCAAGAATGGCCGGGTTTGTCTTGCCCGACGGAATCCGCATGCGGATGCGTCCAGGAACTTTATGCTCGATCCGGGCCTTGTGTTTTTTCACTGGCATGGCCGGGCCCTCGTGCGGAACAGAGGGTTCAACCTTGCCGTCCTGGACCACAACCGCTTTGGCCGTCTCTCCGTCGGCAAGCGGTCCGGCACCGTGTTCGAGGACAGGAGACTTCGTCATGAGCGGGGCTCGCTGAATGATGAAAGAGAGGGACCATTGGCGCGGCCAAAAGGCATCAATCCTCGCTTGCCGGTGTTTTCACTGACGGGCGCCATCCCATTGCGCCACGCACGGGATCCCCCGCCGCCCTGACCGGACCGCCCATGGGCCTGGTCCTCATGGCTGCCGGCGTGGCGCCGAAACCCTATTCGTCAGACCTTGGCAGCCGCTTTCGGTTCGATCTCGGCGGCGGCTTCCTCTGCTTTGACCTCGGCCGTTATGTCGTTGACACGTTCCTGGAACTCGCCAACGGCCGATCGGGCCTTGCGGCTCAATTTATAGGCGCCGCGAACGGTGGAATTGAACAGCGGTTTCAAGCGCGTGCTCAGCTTAGGGAGGAACTTCGGCGCCAAAGCGGCCGCAACACCAATGACCACGCCAGGAAGCAATGCGGCTTCGACGATGGCGACACCGGCGGCGACGACCCCGATTGTGGCAACTTCGGCTACAAAATCGTCGCCGCTCTGAATCGCGTCCTCCGCGCCGGGTGGGGAAACCTCCTCGGCTTGGCCATTTGCCGCGTTGACGTCGACCCTGAACTTGGACATTGAGGAGTTCCTTCCCTTTGAAAACGAATAGCAGCTGGCAAAAAGCCGATTGGAAGAGTGACCGTGATATTCTTATCCTGTTCGAGTTATAATTGGAAGATGTCATAAAACCTTCATACATTACCAGCTTGTTTCTAAATTGTTGTAACCCTCCGGGGATTGTCGATCCATAATGAGCGGCTTTCTCAGTATATTCCTCTATAGTGTGGATCACCGAGAAAAATCCCTGGCGCAGTCCTTGCCTTCGCGAACCCTTGCGTCTTCTGCCCTCATCGAGGTTCGAAGTGGATCCGGCGGAAAGCCAGATCGCCGGCTGAAGGATCTGGGTGGAAAGCGCCAGCCGGCCGAGCGGATTTTGGCGCTCCAAACTGGTGGCGCCGCGGATTAGGGGGTAGGACTTGCCGGAGGGTCCAGGAGGCGTCTGGCAGCCGCGATGACGGCAGGCTGCGGTTGCGGGATCGGCGGGAGATATTGACGAAGCTCCCAGCCGCCGCCCAGTGCTTTATAGAGCGTGACGAGGGCCTCCGCCGCCCGCTGCTGGGCGCTCACATATTGCTCCTCGAGTTCGAATTCCTGCCGCTCGGCATCGAGGACATTTAGATAGTCGGTGAGGCCGCGATCGTAGCGTTCTTTGGCAAGCTTCGTGGCTTTGCGAGCGGCGGCGAGCGCGCGATCGAGATTCCTCAAGCTGTCTTGTTCGGCCCCATAAGAAGCAATCGCATCGTCGACTTGCTGAACGGCCGCCACGATCACCTCTTTGTAGCCGACGACGAATTCATGCGCTTGCAACTCGGCGATATCGACTTTTGCGTCGAGGGTGCCGAAATCCAGAAGCGGCCAGTAAATCGAGGGGCCAGCCGATCCGATCAATGTCAGAGGGATAGCCGACGACGTATGGGGTCCGCCTTGGGCGCCCAGCGCGCCGCTCAGGATCACCCGCGGAAAGAGGTCGGCTGTCGCCACGCCAATACGGGCCGTGGCCGAAGCCAGCTGGCGCTCAGCCGCATGGATGTCAGGCCGCCGCCGCAAGAGATCCACCGGCAGGCCTGGCGGGATGGCGGCTGGAAGAGTCGGAATGGTCCCGGGTCTTGCGAGCTCATTGGCAAGATCTTCTGGATAAAGACCAAGAAGAACAGCAATCACATGTTGACTGGCCGCGATTTGCGCCTCGAAGGGGCCGATATTGGCTTGCAAAGTCGCCCAATGCCGCTGCGCCAAGGCGACATCCAATGCGTTGGTGAGGCCTCGCGCGAAGCGCGTATGCGCAAGATCGTAACTGCCTTTCGCGACAGCAATATTTTCCCGCAGGACGGCCAACTGTCTTTGCAGGGCTCGCATGTCGAGGTAGGCGCGTGCGACATCCGCAGCAACGGTCACCAACACCCAGTCGCGGGCATCGGCGAGGGCTTCTGCATCATAGGTTACAGCTTCGAATTCCCGTTGGAATTTGCCGAAAACATCGATTTCCCACGCCGCGTCAAACCCGCCGGATTCGTTAATTCTGCGAAGATTCGTCCCGCTTTGCGCCGCTCTGAGAAAGTCCGAGGTCCGGCCGACCGTCAAATCCGTTCCCGTGCCAATACCGCCGCCGCCCGTCCCGCCCGCCGCCGGAAGTGCCTCACCGATGACCACGAGCTCTTGCGTGCGCGCTTCCTGAAGGCGGGTTAAAGCTATTTCGAGATCAAGATTGGTTTCCATGGCGCGGCTGACCAGCGAATTGAGTTCAGGATCGCGCAGAGATCGCCACCATTCGACAAGATCGACGCCACGCTTGTTGGCGACTTTTTGCGCAGCTGTAACAGGCGGTCTCAGGAATGCGCCCGGCACCGGCACGCCGGGCATTTGGTAATCGGGCCCGACCGCGCAACTGGCCAAGCCAGCGGCAAAAGCCAGCGCGCAAAGGCATCTCCAGCTGTTCACGCTTGGTATTCCGGTTTGCGGCGATGAGCTTGGGGCATGTCAATGGGTCGACGCGGCAACACCATTCTCGTGTCCCTTATCGATTTCGTTGATTGTAACCTTTTGCCCAGCCAGAACCCGGCTACTCAGATTCAGCGCGACTTTGTCGCCGATCGAAAGACCCGACCGGATCTCGACGACATTGCCATCGTCGCGGGCAATGGTCACATCTTTGATTGTGACCACACCATTGTCGTCGATGACGGCGATTTGCGGCCCGCGGGACCGAAATAAGAGCGCCGCCGCGGGAACTTGAATAAAGCCCATGTTTTTCAGAGTGAAACTGACGTTGACGTAGGTACCAGGGACCAGAGTGCGGTCCGGGTTTTGGATGTCGATCTCCACCCGCAGCGTGCGCGCCCTTGGATTGACGGCTTTCGCGGTTCTCGAGACCGTGCCTTCGAGGCGCTGCTTTGGCAGATAGTCCACCGTGATTGTGGCCGGCGTGCCAACGGGCATGAGCTGCGCCACGGTGCTTTGCGGTGCATCGACGAAAATGCGGATCGGATCGTCTTGTGTCATTTGGTAAAGGGGCGTCGTGGCGGCGGTGCTTCCGGCTGTCACGAGATTGCCGAGATCGATGTCGCGCTTGGTGATCGTACCATCGAAAGGCGCCGTAACCTGCTTAAATCCTTCGAGCGCGGAGAGGCGGTCCACTTCGGCCTGGTCGAGCCCGACTTGCGCCTGGGCGGCATTGAGTTCAGCCGCCGCCTCGGCATTTTGAGCTTTCTTGTCCTCGCGCTCTTGGTCCGACACGACCCCCTTGGGGGAATTCTTCCACCGCTCATAAGTGGTCTTCGCAAATTCGAACTGCGCCTGCTTGACCAGCACCTGGGCCTCGGTGGCCTTGAGCCTCGCCTTGGCAGCATTGAGTTCGGCATCGAGTTCGGGCGTTTCGATGGTGGCGAGGATCTGTCCTTTTTTGACCTGATCTCCGATGTCGGAAAACCATTTGCCAACATAGCCGTTGACCCGCGCGTAAATCGTGCTTGTGTACCAGGCTGCGGTTTCGCCAGGCAGCACGAGAGACGGGGCGGCGGCTGGAGGCACCGCCGTCATGACGTCCACGGCCGGATTCTCCAAGGCCTCTTGTTTGGCCAGGGAAGCAAGACGCGCTTCCGATGCCGCTCTTTGATGATGAACGAAAAGAAAGCCGCAGCCTAAGGCGAGCATCACCGCGGCGGCAAAAACCAGCAGCCGCTGCGCCGTGCCAGGCGCAACCTCGGCAAAGGGAAGTTCTTTATGTCCAAACCCGACTTTTTTGTCCCGGATATCCGGCATGCCGATTCCTGCTTGCTAAAAAGGCTTTGTCACGAGGAAGCCACGAACCTGCCGCCCATTGGAGTCCTCCGGCGCAGGATTCGATACACCGTTGGAACAAAAATCAATGTCGCGAAAGTGGCAAATAAGAGCCCGCCTATAACGGCACGCGCAAGCGGCGCGTTTTGCTCGCCCCCCTCGCCGACCCCGAGTGCCATCGGAATCATGCCCAAGATCATGGCGCCCGCTGTCATCAAGACGGGGCGAAGCCGGGTGAAGCCCGCAACGACAGCGGCCGTCGCCGGATCGTCCCCAGCGGCCATCCGTTGATTGGCGAAGGTCACGACCAAAATGCTGTTGGCCGTCGCCAGCCCGAGGCTCATCAACGCCCCCATCAATGCCGGCACGCTAAGATGCGTTTCGGTAAGAAATAACATCCAGATCACCCCACCCAAGGCAAATGGCAGGGCGATGACAACGATCAACGGATCGATCCAGCTCTGAAAATTCACGACGAGAAGAAGGTAGACGAGCACCATGGCAAATGCCATCCCGGAGAAGAGGCCATTATAGCTGTCAAGCATGGTTTCAACCTGCCCGCTGAGCGCAACCTTGATGGTGGGACCGTGCGGCTCGCTTGCCATGACGGTCTTTATGTCGGCCGCCGCCGAGGCCAGATCGCGGCCCTGGACGTCGGCATTGACATCGAAAACCGGCATGATGTTGAACTGCGAAGCGACAATAGGCATTTTGGTGCGCCCGAACTTCGCAATGTTCATGAGCAACTCGGGGAACTTCGCACCTGCAGGGGTCACCGGCACGGTCCACAGATTTTGTGCCGATTTTACACGATAGGTTGGCAATTGCACGTTCAAAGGATAGCTCACGCCCGTCTTCGGATCGACCCAGAAATTGGGCGACGTCTGGCCGCTTGAATTGGTGGTCACAAGAATGTTCTTGATGGCGTCTGCCTCGCTAATTCCAAGCTCCTGGGCGCGTGACCGGTCCACGTCAATCGTCAGCGCTGGCGCATCAGGAACCTGAAAAACATGTGAATCCACAACTCCCGGAATCTGGCTGATATCCCGTGCGATCTTTTGCGCGAGAGCATAGGCCTCATCGCTGTCTGGTCCGGAAACTTTTATGTCGATGGGCGCGGGCAGACCGAAATTTAAGACTTGATCGACGATATCGGCAGGCTGAAAGAAAAACTGCAAATTTGGAAAGCGCAGTGGCAGTTCACGCCTGAGATTGGCGATATGGCCCGCTGTTGGTGTGTGTTTCTTCTTGAGTGAGATCAGGATCTCGCCGTCCATTGTGCCGACGGTGGCGGAATCGCTCAAGGCGATATTGATGCCGCTATAAGGCAGGCCGATATTATCGAGGATGACATCAATCTGGTCCTTGCCCACGATTTGGCGAATGGCGCTTTCGACTTCGGTGAAATAATGCTGCGTTTCCTCGATTCGCGTCCCTGGCGGCGCTCGGACATGAAGGCGCATCTGGCCAGCATCCACTTGCGGAAAGAAATCCCTGCCGAGCTGAGAAAAAAGCGGCAAGGAACACCCCATCAACAGGATAAAGAAAACGCTCGTCATGCCTGGACGCGCAACGCAATAGGTGACACTGTCGCGATAGATCTCGCGGAAACGGCTGAACCCTGCCTCGAACCCTCGGTGAAGGGTGCTGAAAGGGTTAAACTCGCGGCGCCGTGCCTGCCACTCTTGCGGTTCTTGGCCGTGAGGCTCGACAGAAGAACGCATCAAATAATTGAAGAGGACCGGAACCAGAGTGAAGGAGAGGACAAGGCTCGCCATCAACGCGACGCAGACGGAAAGCGACAGGGGCGAGAAGAGGTATTTTGCGGTGCCTTGCAGGAGAAACACCGGCACAAAGACGATGGAGATGGAGAGCGTCGAAAGCAGGGTCGGAACGCCGACCTCGTCGCAGCCATCCACAATGGCCTGAGTTAGAGGCTCGCCCAGTTTCACATGGCGCTCGATGTTTTCGATGACGACGGTGCTGTTGTCGACTAAGATGCCAACGGCGAGCGCGAAGCCGCCAAGGGTCATAGTGTTCAAGGTCTCGCCGCTGGCATAAAGCACGATCACAGCTGTTACGATCGAGAGCGGGATCGAAGCGAGTGTGATTAGCGTCAAGCGCCAATTGCCCAAAAACAGAAGGATCATAAGCCCGGTTAAACCGGCGGCCATGGCCCCACCCATGAGCACGCTATTGAGCGCCGCTTTAACGAAAACCGATTGATCGAAAATTGCCTTGATGTTGACGCCTTGCGGAAGCAGCTTTTGAATATAAGGAAGGGCAGCCTTGATGCCATCGATGACCGCCAAGGTCGAGACGCCGCCGGTCTTGCGCACCATCATCAAAGCACCAGGCCGGCCATCGACAGCGACCGAGTTGGTTTGAATCTGATAGCCGTCATGAACATGCGCCACGTCGCGCACGAACACGGTCCGCCCATTGACCTCACCCACAGGGAACTGGTTGATCGCGGTGATGACGTCGGGGCTATTGTTCGCCGCGAGCGTATAGTCCTTGCTGCCAATTTTGACATCGCCGGACGGCAAAATCACATTTTGCTCTTGAAGAGCGCCAGCGACGTCCGAGGCGGTCAAGCCGCGCGCTTCGAGCGCCTGTTGATCGAGATCGACCATGATGACGCGGGGCTTGCCGCCGTAGGGATAGGGAACTTGCGCCCCATGGACGACCGCCAAATAGGGCCTGATCCTGTTCTGACCCAGATCATTGAGCTTGGTATCCGTCAAGGAGGCGCTCGAGAGGCCGAGCTGAATAATCGGCACGTCCGTTGCGCCATACCGCAAAACCAGCGGCGGCGTGATATTCGCCGGCATGTATTTCAAGACAACCAGCGCGCTGCTCGCCAATTGGGCGACCGCGCGTGTCACATCGGCTCCCTCATGGAGAAAGACCTTCTCTACTCCCACACCATAGTAGCTTGTCGCCTCGATCCGGCTGACGTCGTCGACAAGTGAGGCCAGCTGGCGCTCGTGCAGGGTGAGAATGCGGTTCTGAATATCGGTGGGTGTCATCCCGGCATAGGTCCAGACGACACTGACCACCGGGATATTGATCTCCGGAAAAATGTCGACCGGCATGCGCAACGCCGCGCCAACGCCCATAATGCAGATCAAGATCAAGCCCGCGACCACCGTATAGGGCCGCCGGAGCACGAAAGGGACCAATGCCATCACCCCACTTTCACCGCTAATGACTGAAGAACCGCCAAGTCCGTATCGTTGAGCGAAACAGATAAGGAACCTCGCATTCAATCCGACACGTTTCCTGGGCCCTCGGGATGGGCCGGATCGGCTCCGAGACCCATGCGGCCCCGCGTACCCGATTCATCAAAGGCCTTACGGTCACAGTCATCAAGCGACGTGCAAGGTTGCAAGTGAGGGGGCAAGTTTTGATAAGATTGATAGAGCGGATATCCATACGCCGGCGCAATCAGGAAAGCAGGGGCGACCGAACGGCCTTGACGAATGCTCACGCCACCATCCCGGTAAACCCGCGCCGCGCGCAGGCAAGCTCCTCGTCTATGCTGCGCATGCCAGGGAGAAGCGGAACCGACACTGCTTGAACACAGCACAAGAGACGCCATAAGAACTGCGATTCCGACAAGATTTTTTGCCATCGCAGTTACCCTTCGAGGCAAGCCATTTTTTTCACCCGAGCCATTGAAGAACGCGCAAGCCGACACCTGAGCAATTATGGATAGCCCCAGAAAAACGCCTGCTCACCCGCACCATTCGCTGACAGGCGCTGTCCGGCGATCAGTCCGAAACGTTGCCCGGACCTTCGGGACGAAGCGGACTTGCGCCCAACCCGAGGCGGCCACGCGTTCCTGCGTGATCGAAGCGAAAACGATCCCATCTCGAAGGCGCGACGCTCCGGTATTCATGCCGCGTGGCGCCACCGTAGTAGGGGTTAGGAGCGGATGGATACGGCTGTTGCGCCGCGACGACGCTCACGGACGCCATCAGCATCACAGCAACAAGCCCACTCACCGTTGCTTTGCCGTGGCTGGGCCCCCTCCTTGTCAAAGTATTCATGCCTTGCTCCAGGGCCAACGCGAGAGCTTGGAGTTGTATATATGGGGCAAGTTGCTTGCAGCATATATAATGCTTTACCTGGAGAGTTTTTATTAAAACTTATTTCATAAAATATTTTATAAATTGACCGCTTCTATAACTGCCCATTTCGCGCATGATATGGTACAAATGTAAGATAAGTACTTTAATGTAATCATTGAGACGAAGAGAATAGGCTTTTGTTCGATAAATATGATAGCTTAAGAAAAGTTAAGGACGGTTCCGCTTTCCGGGAATGAGAATAGCTATCTCCCCGAAAGATTATGTCCGGTCTCTGGCTCTTCGGCCTTGCCGCCCGGCGAACAAGCGCGATTCGGAAGCCTATTCCATAGTCCGATGGTCAGGCTTGGTTCCACAGCAAGAAGCAAGGGCTGCTCCACGCCTCTGAGACGCTTTGAAAATCCTCGTCGCCAGCCTCCAGCATGAAGCGGTCTTGGCAAGATCACCGCAATTGAGTTCATTGGCATGACGGACATGCGCTTTCGATGTGACGCTGCCGATCAACCACGATTGTGACCACGTTGCTCAAAAAACCGGATCTCCTGATGGGTGATCTCAAGTAAAACCCATTAGCCGCTGTGACGTAACCATGAGACAGCTTAGCCAGCGCCGCTCTTAACCGCGCTAACCCCTTGACTTCAGCTAGTGAAAATCCCCAAACTATGGTATTGCCTGAGCCCCGGTCGCCGCCGGTGAAAAAAGTTTCAGTTTGTAATAATGGCATGACATCAACATGCGCGTGATTGTTGTTCTTTTTATTTTGAGCTTTGTTTTGGGGCCGGCCGCTCACAATGCTTCCGCGCAGCAGACCGACGCGGGAGGGTCCGGCTTGCGGCTGGCATTGGTCATGGGCAACGCCAGTTATCCCAACGCCGACCCCAAATTGACTCAACCCATCGGCAACGCCCGCTCCTTGGGCGACGAACTCACGCGCGACGGATTTCAGGTCGAAGAAGGAGAAAACCTCACCAAAGAGGCGATGCAACGCGCCTTCGGCCGTTTGTACGACAAGATCAAACCAGGCACTGTCGCTTTGATCTTTTTCAGCGGTTTCGGAATTCAGTCGAACAGACAAAGCTATATGATTCCAGTCGACGCGGCGATCTACAAAGAAGACGACGTGCGACATGACGGAATCAGTGTGGACACCGTTCTGTCCGAAATGGACAAACGGGGCGCCAACGTCAAGGTCGTCATTCTCGACGCTTCGCGGCGCAATCGATATGAGGCGAATTTCCACCCGGTTCCTCAGGGGCTCGCCTTGCCGGCCAATCCCCCAAGTGGAACTCTGATCATGTACTCCGCTGGATCGGGCAGCGTGGTCCGTGAGTCCGCGGCTGACCAGAGCCTGTTTGTCAGCGAGTTGCTGGATGAAATGCGAGCACCTGGCGTGCCTGCCGAAGAAGTTTTCAACCGCACGCGCATGGGGGTCTTGCGCGCAAGCCAGGGTGAGCAGAATCCTTCGAATTATTCCTCGCTGAACAAGGATTTCACTTTTAGCCAGCCGGTGCCTTCGGAGGTCAATCCAAGCGTGAAGCAAAACCAGCCAGAGGAACTGCGCGATGCGGCAGCCGAAGAGCAGCATGATTACGAGCTGGCCAAGCAATCCGGAACGAGGAAAGCCTGGACGGATTTCCTCGACAAATATCCGTCGGGAAATTATGCGGGCCTGGCGCGGGAACAATTGGCAAAGCTCGATGTTCCTGTTGTTGTCCCGGCCGATAAGCCAACGCCGCCGCCGCCGGTGTTGGAATCTCCGATTGACGCCAAGGACCTAGAAGCCATCAAGGATTTGGACAAATATCTTCAGAACAATCCGACAGATGCCGCCGCTTTCTATAGGCGCGGTCAACTTTATGCCAAGACCGGTGATTTTTCCCGCTCCATTAAGGACTTCGACGAGTCGCTTCGGCTCCACCCCAAGGATGCCGAGGCGCTCAACAACCGATGCTGGGCTCGCGCCATGATCGGTGATTCCATGACAGCGCTGAAGGACTGCAACGAGGCGCTGCAGCTGCGGCCCGTTTATGCCGATGCCCTGGACAGCCGCGGCTTTATCAAACTCAAAATTGGCGAACCATCGAGCGCGATCGTTGACTATGAAGCGGCGCTCCGTATCAAAAAGCAGGCATCGTCTTTATATGGTCGTGGTATAGCCAAGAAACAAACCGGCGACACCGCCGGAGGGGAGAGCGATATTGCAGCGGCGAAAACGCTCGATCCGGCGATTGCCACGGAGTTTGAAAGAAGCGGTATTCATTAGGAGTGCACTGAATTTTTTACTTGTGATGCAAAATGAAACTAGGAGAACTTTCATGTCAGGAGATCTTGCTCAATTGCTGCGCGCTCTTTCCTGTTCAGCGCTTGTCATGGGATTGGCCTCGGCCACTGGTGTAGGATCGGCGCTCAGCGCCGAGGCGCCTACGGTCGACGAAATCATCCAATCATTGACGCCCAAACATCTGACTCGCAGTCTCGACAGCCTCACGGCCCCGACTCTCGAGCCGGTGACGAATCCGGAGGAAACGCTGTTAATCGACAAATTGAGGAAAACACCAACGCCTTCCATCACGCCGAAAGATCGCGAGGCGCTCGCAAAGTTTGAACAGGACAAGCCAGGCAACGCCTTTGAAATCGACTTCGAATACAATTCGTCCAGAATCGCGCCCTCAGCCATGACCACGGCAAGGAACATCGGCGAAGCGCTGACAAGCGCAAATTTGAAGGGCAGCACCTTCGTCATCGAAGGTCATACCGATGCCAAGGGGGGCGATCGGTACAATCAAATTCTCTCAGAGCGGCGAGCGATCACGGTCAAACGTTTTCTTGTGGATCAGTATAAGATACCGGCCACGGATTTGCTGGTTGTCGGTTACGGAAAAACCCACCTCATGAATCCGGACGATGCTTTTGGAGCGGAAAACCGCCGCGTCCGGATCATCAACACGGAAGCCAATGTAGCAAACAAGTAAGAGCGAAGAAGAAGTAAGAGTCGGGAGCGAGCGTTCGTCAGCGAAGTCTCTTGCGGGTAAGAGACCTCGCTCACGGCTAAATCAGCTGCCCACGTCTATACCTGCCCCGCGTGGATAGCTGCCTGCGGGGATACCAAGGCGATCTCGCGGGTTGAATGGCAATGTGTTTCTGGCTGAGGCATGTCTCGCAATGAAATCTTCCGTCCTGATTAAGAGCGGGGTCGCGACGGCCATTTGTCTTGCTGGCATGGCGCTTTCGGGATCGGAGCGCCGCAGCGCCCTGGCGGCGCAGCCGGACTCGCCGGTCGGCGCCGTGGTGAAGCTCTTTCGCGTCACCAAGGAATGCTTTTCCGACACCATTTATGTCACCGGTATCCTTGTACCTCGGCAAGAGGCTGTTGTGATCCTCGACGGAGGGTCCAGGGTCACCGAAGTCTTGGCCATGGAAGGCGATCAAGTAAAAGCGGGGCAGGTGCTGGCGCGGGCGATCAGGCAGATCTCGCCAGGCACAGCCGCATCCGCAAAACCGGCCTCCAGCACGATCACATTGAGGGCTCCCGCCGCCGGCCTCGTGACGCAATCAACGGCAAGCGTCGGGGCTGGGCCGTCGCCTACTGGCGAACCGCTGTTCCGCATCACGATCGACAATGAAATTGAAGTCGAAGCCGATGTGCCGAGCATCCATGTGCCAAAGCTCAAATCTCAGGAAACGGCGCGAATCAAACTCGAAGACGGCACCGAACTGATCGGACAAGTCCGTCTCGTGCCCGCCGAAATCGAACGCAACACGCAGCTTGGCCGGGCGCGGCTATCGATTGCCCAGGATCCATCCTTGCGGCTTGGCATGTTCACCCAGGCGACGATTGATGCCAGCGAGAGTTGCGGCTTGGCCGTGCCCCGTGATGCGATCCTTCATCAGACCGAGGGAACGAGCGTGCAAGTCGTGCGCGACCGGATCGTCGAGACGCGGCGGGTTCGTGTTGGGCTTTCGTCCGATGCCCGGTTTGAAATCAGCGAAGGGTTGAATGAAGGCGATATCGTCGTCGCCAATGCCGGCACCTCGCTGCATGATGGCGATTTGGTGCAAACAATTTCCCTCGACGAGCCGGACAATTGAGAATGCGGCGATGGCGCTGAATATTTCGGCCTGGTCGATCCGTCGGCCGCTCCCCTCGATCGTCCTGTCGATCATCCTTCTGGTGCTTGGCTGGACAAGCTTCAACAGACTGCCGATCACCCGCCTCCCGAATGCCGATATTCCGGTCATATCCGTTGTCGTGACCCAGTTCGGGGCGGCTCCGGCGGAGCTCGAGTCGCAGGTGACGAAAACGATCGAGGATGGCGTCTCCGGCGTCGAGGGCGTCCGCCATATCGCGTCGTCGATCAGCGATGGTATTTCGGTGACGACGGTCACATTCCAGCTCGAGACCAATACGGATCGCGCCCTCAACGACATCAAGGATGCCGTCACACGCGTTCGTGCCAAGCTTCCGCGCAATGTCGATGAGCCATTGATTCAGCGAGTCGATGTGGTTGGCCTGCCGATTGTCACCTATGCGGCGATCGCGCCGGGCAAGACGCCGGAACAGCTCTCATGGTTCGTGGACGATATTGTCACCCGCTCCCTGCAGGGGGTCCGTGGTGTTTCACAGGTCGAACGCATCGGCGGCGTGGAAAGGGAGATCCTTGTTTCGCTTGACCCAGACCGGCTGCAGGCGGTGGGTTTGACATCGGTCGACGTGAGCCATCGATTACGCGGCACCAATGTGGATCTTGCCGGTGGCCGCGCCGAAATCGGCGGACGCGATCAGGCGATCCGCACGCTCGCCTCGGCGCGCACGCTCAACGAACTGGCCGCGACGATGATCAGCATGCCGATGGGCGGCGAGGTTCGCCTTGATGATCTTGGGATCGTGACCGACACGATTGCCGACCGGCGAACCTTTGCAAGGCTCAATGGCGAGCCGGTCGTTGCGTTCGGAATCAAACGCGCGAAAGGGGCGAGCGACGTCGTCGTCGCGGCGGCGGTCCAAAATCGCATCGACGAACTCAAGCGGGCCTATCCCGATGTCGATCTCAGGTTGATTGACACTTCGGTGGACTTCACGCAGGGCAATTACGAGGCTGCCATCCATACGCTGTTCGAGGGCGCGGCCTTGGCGGTTATCGTCGTGTTCCTGTTCTTGCGCGACCTTCGCGCCACGGTTATCGCGGCAATCTCCTTGCCGCTTTCGATATTCCCGGCATTCTGGGTGATGGATGTTCTCGGCTTTTCACTGAACCTCGTGAGCTTTCTCGCGATCACGCTGAGCACCGGCATTCTCGTCGATGACGCGATCGTCGAGATCGAGAACATCGTGCGCCACATGCTGACCGGAAAATCACCCTATCAAGCGGCCCTCGAAGCCGCCGACGAGATTGGCCTCGCGGTCATCGCCATCAGCTTGACGATCGTCGCGATTTTCGCGCCCGCGAGCTTCATGTCCGGCATCGCGGGGCAGTTCTTCAAGCAGTTCGGCATCACTGTCTCGGCGCTGGTCTTGTTTTCCCTGCTTTCGGCGCGCCTCGTCACGCCGATGCTCGCTGCCTATTTTTTGCGGCCTCATCATCAGCCCGAGAAACCGCCGGGCCGCCTGTCCAGGGCTTACGTCCGCCTCGTGACCTGGTCGGTACGGCACTATTTCGTTACTGTATTCATCGGCGTGCTGCTCTTCGCAGCCTCGATTTGGAGCGTGGGACTTCTGTCCAAGGGCTTCCTGCCGGCGCAGGATACGGCTCGATCGGTGCTGGCGATCGAGCTGCCACCTGGATCGCAGTTGTCCGATACGGAAAAAGTGACGGAGAGTATTGTTGCCCGCTTACGCAACCGGCCGGAAATCAAGAGCATCTTTGTCGACGGCGGCAGGATTCCGCAAAGAGCCAATGAAGTCCGCAGGGCCGGTTTGATCATCAATTATACGCCGAAATCCGCGCGAGCGATCACGCAGCGCGAACTGGAATTGGCCATTGGCCGCGAGCTCGATGAGGTCCCGGACATTCGATATTGGTTTACCGACGAGAACGGGCTGCGGGCGATTGCGCTGGTTGTGACCGGCGAAGACAGCATGACGGTTGGGAATGTCGCCAATGAGCTTGCAAACGAGATGAAGCCCATACCGCTCGTCGCCAACGTCACGACGGACACTGCTCTTGACCGTCCGGAGCTTCGCATCCGTCCGCGAACGGACCTGTCCGTCCGGCTCGGCGTATCGACCGAGAGCCTGGCTGAGACGATCAGGGTGGCGACAATCGGTGACGTCGGTCCGGCGCTTGCCAAGTTCGATGCCGGCGATCGCCTGGTCCCCATTCGCGTGCAACTCGAGGCCAGTGCCAGGGCCAACCAACAAATAATCGAACAGTTGCGGGTCCCCACGGGTCGCGGCGGCGGTGTTCCGCTCGCGTCGATCGCCGATGTCCAATTTTATCAGGGACCGACCAGCATCAATCGTTATGACCGCGCTCGCCAGGCAACCGTCGCGGCGGACCTCACAGGCAATTCGGCGCTCGGCGATGCGATGCGGGACATCAATGCGCTGCCTGTGATGAAGGACCTTCCTAGGGGAATCACGGTCAATCAGTCGGGCGATGCGGAAAGCCTGAATGAGCTAGCCGATGGCTTTGCTCACGCTATGAGCTACGGGCTGATGATGGTTTATGCGGTGCTTGTCCTTCTGTTTGGAAGTTTTCTGCAACCGATTACAATCCTATTTTCGCTGCCTCTCTCGATCGGCGGGGCGATCCTTGCGCTTCTTCTCACGGGCAAACAACTCACCACCCCGGTCTGGATCGGGATCCTGATGCTGATGGGCATCGTCACGAAAAATGCCATCATGCTGGTCGACTTTGCCATTGCATCAGTTCACCATGGCATGGAGCGCGACGCCGCCATCATCGATGCCGGCTACAAGCGGGCGCGGCCGATTATCATGACAACGGTCGCCATGGTGGCTGGCATGGTCCCGAGTGCCCTCGCTTATGGCGCTGGCGGTGAATTCCGGTCCCCCATGGCGATCGCCGTGATCGGTGGACTGCTTGTTTCAACCGCGCTGTCGCTCGTCTTCGTTCCCGCGATGTTCACACTGATGGATGATGTCGCACGGTTTATATGGCGGCTCGGCAAGCGCTTTGTCAGCTCGGAACATGCAATCGAGCAATTGAAAAAAGGCGCGCCCAAATATCCTGCTGGCGACTAGGGAATGTTGCAAAAACGTTGAACGGCTTTATCGATTCGCAATTTCTTTGGGCAAAGCGCAACCTGGAGCGCTACTTCTGGGCAATGTGAAATTCGACGCGTCTCTCCTCGCGCATGCGGTCTTGCAGCACACTGCGACCTTCCGTTGTGGAAACGGGAGGCAAAATACCATAACCCTTCGCATAAAGGCGGTCCGGCTTGACCCCTGCATCGACGAGGATTTGGCGAACGGCATTGGCGCGCCGTTGCGACAGCCTCAGATTGGCGGAAGGGTTGCCGGTGCTGTCCGTGAAGCCCTTGATATCAACCACCGTTCCCGAGGGCAGGTGTCTCATCGTCGCAGCCGCCTTCTCCAAGGCAGCCTTGCTGTCCGCTGGGACTGCGGCACTATTTATAGCAAAATAAATGTCCGGGAGATCAAGGGAGGCCTGAGCGGGATTGCTGATTGAGCCCTGGCCGCTGGCAGCCGATGTGACCGTCGGACCGCCCAACGAGGCAACGGCAACTTGGGGGCCTAGGGTGGATTTCAACGAGCTGACGATCCTGTCACGTTCGTCACCGGGAATCGCTCCCCCGATCTTGACTGAATCATTCTCAAGCTGCGCCTGCAATCCTGGCGTCTTGAAATGATCGAGAACCGCGTTGAGATCCGTCGTCCAGCTGGCCGGCCCAACATGCTCGTCAACGCTGAGGTCGCCAGAGATGTTGTTTGCTCCGAACTCCGTCTTAAGCGCGTCAATGATGACGATGCGCGTCGTTTCGTCTCCGACGGTGCCGGAATAAGCAATGTGATTGTTCTGATTGCTGAGCACCAAGCGCGCCGGGATTGAAGGAACAGATGGGCTCGCAACCGGCTCCTTCTGCGCCGCAACTGGCGGTTCTTTCGATACGGAAGGCGCCACCACCGCTGGCGCGTTTTGAGCCACGGCAGCCGGGGATTTCGACAGCGCCTGTGATTTCATGGGCGACGTCGTCCCTAACGTACCGTATACAGACTTCGGCGGTGCTGGCGGGACCATCGAGGGTGTGTGCTGTGCCGTAACAGTTGAGGAGTGCGGGGCCGTGTGATGGCTTACACCCAAATAAACCAGGGATCCGATCACTCCAAGCATGACAAGCAGAGCAGAAGCGGGAAGGAGCATCTCTTTGAACGCGGGAGCCGCGAGCCAGGAAAGGATGCCCTGTGAAATGGGTCTTGCTCCATGCCGGATTGGTTCGTCGATTGGAGGTGCGTGTGGGAGGGCCAAGTCAGTTAAGCTGCTTTGAGCCAGCTCACTGATGATTCTCGGTATGGCATAGCCCAGAACTGTTCTCGCAAAGACTTGGCTGACCCTAACTTTATCGGCAATCTCCTTAACTGCCTTAGAGCCTAGCGCCTGTTCAACCTCCTGGCCGGTAAGGGGCACTGGGGCCGTGCCCTCTGTCCAGGAAGCAACTTCCTCGCCGAAACCAGCAACCCTAAACCTGTCCAGGAAGCCCCTCACACCCCCTGGCTGCGAAGCGATCAGATCCAAGGCCCTTTCAACAAGCAAACCGCCCTTGGGTCCAAGGTGGTACCGCGAGCTGATATCGTGAATAAGCTTGCCGAACGCCACCATGAACGATCATCTCCAAACCAAGCTTACAATACAATCGTAGTAGCAAACAAAGGTTGCGCCTAAACTCAGCTTTTTTGCAGCTGCGTTAGAGTTGTAATAAGAAATGAAACGAGTTCATGGCTTGCCACAGCTTGGCAAGAAACGGGCCCGACTATGATCTGAAATTGGCCGAATGCAACCGACCAAACATCGGGAGCTATAGAGAAGCTCCGCTAATCTTGCAGGATATGCCGCAGCATCAACTCGAGGTTTTGCAGCGCCGCGCCGGACGCGCCCTTGCCGAGATTGTCAAGTTTGGCGACCAGCATTGCATGCCCCCTAATATCGTTTGCGAAAACCCGAAGCTCGAGGTCATTTGTTCCATTCAAGGATTGCGGCTCCATCTTTCTGGATGGTTCCGCCGGAACAAGCTTGACGAAAGGGCTTTTTGCGTAATGCGCCGAAAGCGCGGCCTCAAGATCGGCACCCTTCGGCTTCACTGGCAGATCATTCAGAAAAAGCGGCACGCACACCAGCATACCTTGCGCGAAATTGCCAACCGATGGCGCGAAGATCGGGCGGCGCGCGAGGCGGGCATAGCGCTCAATTTCCGGCACGTGCTTATGTTCAAGGTCCAGGGCATAGGCTTCGAAGGGAGGCGCCCCCCCGGCCTCATAGGATGCAATCATCGCTTTACCGCCTCCCGAATAGCCAGATACCGCATGGATCGACACTGGATGTTCGGGGGGCACTAGGCCCTTGTCGACGAGGGGCCGCAGCAGCGCGATGGCGCCGGTGGCATAGCAGCCGGGATTGGCCACGCGCGGCGCGTTGGCGATCGCTTCGGCTTGGCCAGCGGCCAGCTCGGGAAAACCATAGATCCATCCATCCGCTACCCGGTGCGCTGTCGAGGCATCGAGAATCCGCGGGCTCCCTTCACCCATGGTGGCGGCGATCGCAGCGGTTTCGCGCGCTGCGTCATCGGGGAGACAAAGAACAACAATATCGGCTTTTTCCATCAGCGCTTGCTTAGCCTCCGGATCCTTTCGTTGATCGGGGGGCAGGCTGAGAAGCTCGATGGCTTGATAAGTCTTAAGCCGAGCATGAATGCCAAGCCCGGTTGTCCCGGATTCACCATCGATGAAGATTTTCGCGCGCATAGTGCGACCCTTAAGGGCAAGCCCGTGACGACAATTCTATTCTAAAGAAAAAGGCGGCCGGTGGCCGCCTTGATCCTTGATACCAAACTTTGGAAGGCTCAGCGTTTCGAGAATTGGAAGCTCCGGCGGGCTTTTTTCTTGCCATATTTCTTGCGTTCGACGACGCGCGGATCCCGGGTCAGAAACCCTTCTTTCTTGAGAACGGAACGCAGATCCGGCTCGTAATTGAGAAGCGCCTTGGCAAGGCCATGACGCACAGCACCCGCCTGACCCGAGAGGCCGCCGCCTGCCACGCTGACTATCAGATCATATTGGCCAACGCGCTTGGCAACCCCAAGCGGCTGCTGCAGGATCATTCGCAGCACCGGCCGCGCGAAATAGTGATCGAGCGGCCGGCCATTGACCACAACCTTGCCGGGCCCTGGCTTGATCCAGACCCGAGCGACCGCGTCCTTGCGCTTGCCGGTGGCATAGGCGCGCCCGTATGGATCGAGCTTCTGGACGTAAAGAGGAGCGGCCTCATGAGCGGCGGCCGCCGTGCTGTGCAAATCCTGCAGCGAAGATAAAGTCTCGGGCATGATCAGGCGAGCCTCGCGTTCTTGCGGTTGAGGCTCGCGACATCGAGCGTCACCGGATTTTGTGCGGCATGCGGATGCTCGCTTCCCTTATAAACGCGCAGATTGCCGAGCTGCCGGCGCCCGAGCGGGCCGCGCGGGAGCATCCGTTCCACGGCCTTCTCGACAATGCGTTCGGGGAAGCGGCCTTCAAGAATGAATTTGGCGGACCGTTCCTTGATGCCGCCCGGATAGCCGGTGAAGTGATGATAGACCTTTTGCTCGCGCTTACGGCCCGTCAGCACAACTTTTTCGGCATTGATGACGATAATGCTGTCGCCATCATCCATATGCGGCGTGAAGGTTGGCTTGTGCTTGCCGCGCAGCCGCAAGGCGATCAGCGAGGCGAGCCGTCCGACGACGAGCCCCTTGGCGTCGATCAACACCCATTTTTTCTCGATATCCGCCGCCTTGGCGGAATAAGTCTTGCCAAACATTCAAATTTCCATGGGAGTAGGCGCACAGCCCCTCGAAATAGCCCGCGCACGATAGCCGCCCTTTTATGCACCCTTGCCCCATGGGTCAAGGCTTGAATTTTCCGTGGTGATCCTCGTGAAAACTGACACCGACGCTTTTTTGCGTGACATTCTCTCGACCGTGAAAACCATCGCGGTGGTTGGTGCATCCGATAAGGACACACGCCCGTCCTATGGCGTTTTCGCTTTTCTTCAGGCGCAGGGCTATCATGTGGTTGGGGTCAATCCTGGCCTCGCCGGCAAGCGCCTGCATGGCGCTCCTGTCTACAAGTCCCTGGCGGCGGTTCCCGAGCCGGTCGATATGGTGGATATTTTCCGCAATTCGGCGGCCGCCGGGGGAATTGTCGATGAGGCGCTTGCCCTCGACCCAAGACCGAAGGTCATTTGGATGCAGCTTGGCGTCATCGACGCGGCGGCCGCCGCGCGGGCATGGGCCCTGGGTGTAAATGTCATCATGGACCGCTGTCCGAAGATCGAACATCAGCGCCTGGCGATCCGGAAAGCGTGAGAGCCCGCAGAAGCTAACGCGCCTGGGAGAGCGCCTGCGCATGCACGACGGCCATCGCCAGAACGATCATCGCGAAGGCTTGATGCAGAAGCCCGGCCCAAAGTGGAACCACGAGAAGGAGCGTCACGATGCCGATCGCGGCTTGCAAGGCGACAAGCCCGGTCACGGCAAAAGCGCGCCGCGCCGCCCGGCTTCCCGCTGCTACGCGAAGCGTGTAAAAGGTCTGTGCCAAAGCCAGCGCCAAAAGACCATAGGCGGTCATGCGGTGCTGAAATTGCACCAGAAGCATATTGTCGAGAAAGTTTCGCCAAAGCGGCGACAGTAGCGTCAATTGATGGAGCGGCGGCCAGAAACCGCCGTCGATCAGCGGCCAAGTGTTGAAGGCGCGCCCCGCGCGTAAACCCGCGACGAGACCGCCAAGGCCGATTTGCAGCAGTACGAGCAAGGCCGTCCCTCCGGCATACCCCTTCAGACCTGGCAAGAGGCGTTGCGGGAGCTCGGCCTTGCCATGCTTGAGCGAAGCAGCGAGCCAAACGAATGCCGCGAAGGTCACCGAGGCGAGCAGAAGATGAATGGCAAGCCGCTCCTGTGCGACTTCAACCCGGCCCGAAAGCCCGGACTTGACCATCCACCAGCCAACGCCCCCCTGCAAGGCGCCGAGCGCCAGGACGGCGAGCAGCTTTGGCTTGAAGCCAAGCGGCAACAAACCTCTCCACCAAAAATAGACAAGCGGAAGCACCATAGCGGCGCCAATAAAGCGGCCGAGGAGCCGGTGGCTCCATTCAAAGAAAAAAATAAATTTGAATCCGTTCAAATCCATGTCCGGGAAGAGCCCGGCATATTGCGGAATTTTCTTATAGTTCTCGAATTCCGCCAGCCATTGCGCCTGGCTTAAAGGCGGTATGACACCGGTCAATGGCTGCCATTCGGTAATGGAAAGGCCGGACTCCGTGAGCCTTGTCGCGCCGCCAACGATCACCATCAAAAAAACGAGAGCGGCAAGGCTCCACAGCCAAATCGCCAGCGCGCGATCGCTTGCGGGCCGTGCTGGCGAAAGCGGTTCAGAGTCATCACCTACGAGAGCGTGCATTCACGGGATCTTTGTTATGGGATATTTCATAGGGCGCACTTAATGGGCGGCAGCCCCATCACGAAAGCGCCCAAGCGTCGCATGGGCGGTTTCTTGCTTTCGCCATGATCGCGGCCTAAAAGCATTGCACCTGAACCTGGGATCAAGCGTCGTGCATCAAGATGCGAGCCCAGTCAGCTATATCTCGAAACTCCCAAGGATCATAGGCCGCTTCCGCAGCGCGCGGTAGAGGCCGTTGGGTCGTCGCGAAGACCCGCCAGTAACTGTGCGGGCGGAAGCGTTGCACAGTCGAGCCATGTTCGGCTCGAATACACGGCGGATGCTCAAGTGAAATGGAGAATCGAATGCTCTATCGAACAAGCTTATGCGCAGCTG
>DATJLX010000057.1:0-6033 GCA_035509135.1 Methylocella sp. | reverse complement strand
AGGACTGCGACATATATCCGACACGGGCGCGGGCGCGTATGCCGCCTGCCTCGATTTCCTGACCAAAGAGCAGCGCTTGCCCCAAGCTTGCCGGCAACAGTCCCGTCAGCATCTTCATTGTCGTCGTCTTGCCGCATCCGTTCGAGCCGAGAAAGCCAAAGATCTCGCCGCGTTCGATGCTGAAATTGACATGGTCGACAGCCGTGAAGTCGCCGAAGCGGCGGGTGAGATCGCGGGCGACGATGACTGGTGCTTCCTCGGAAGGCGGCCGCTTTGGAATGACGAGCGAGGCACGCCCGCGGCGCCGTTCATCCGGAAGCAGGGCAATGAAAGCATCCTCAAGGCTCGAAGCGCCGGTTTTTGCCTTGAGGTCTTGCGGCGTCCCAGTCGCGATGATGGTCCCGGCATCCATCGCGACAAGCCAATCGAAGCGCTCCGCTTCCTCCATATAAGCGGTCGCGGCCAAGAGGGTCATGCCTGGACGCCGCATCCGGATCCGTTCGGTCAATTCCCAGAATTGCCGGCGCGACAAAGGATCAACGCCGGTCGTCGGCTCGTCAAGGACGAGAAGCGCTGGATCATGGATGAGCGCACAACAAAGACCGAGCTTCTGCCGCATGCCGCCAGAGAGTTTGCGGGCCGGCCGGTCCTTGAACGGCTGCAGGCCCGTGCTCCCGGTCAACTCGTCGATGCGGCGTTCGCGCTCCGCTTTCGCCTGCCCGAAAAGTCGCGCGAAAAAGTCTATATTCTCGGCGACGCTGAGGTCAGGATAAAGGTTTTTTCCAAGGCCTTGCGGCATATAAGCGATTTTGGCACAAACCGCCGCCCGGTGGCGCATATCGCGCATGTCGCCGCTGAGAACCGTGACCCTGCCCGTCTGGATTCTCCGGCTGCCCGCGATGAGGCTCAAAAGAGAGGATTTGCCGACACCGTCCGGACCGATCACCGCAATTCTTTTGCCGGTTGGGATGGAAAGCGAGACCCGGTCGAGCGCAAAATTTCCCCTATAGTTGAGGCTGACCTCACGCAGGCTCGCGACCCAAGGATCGCGCGGAGTCATTGGCCGGACCGGCCGCGCAGCCACGCCGGCCATTCGACTTTGGGGTCGACGCGAATATAGGCATTTCCCGGGAGCCCCGTTCGCACGGACTCGGCGTATTTGCTCAAGATGTCCGAATCGATCCGCACCTTAACGCGAAACATGAGCTTGTCGCGCTCGCTTTTCGTCTCCACCGCCTTCGGCGTGAATTGCGCCTCTGCGGCCAGAAAGGTGACTTTGGACCTTATTGGATGGTTAGGATAGGCATCGAGCACGATACGGGCGTCATTCCCGATCTTCACACGTCCGGCTTCGAGTGTCGGCAGGTAAATGTCCATATAGACATCGCCGATATCGAGCATGGTGAAGACCTTGCCTCCAGCGGGAAGCACCTCGCCGGGTTCGGCAATTCGATATTGAAGGCGCCCCGCGCGGGGGGCGACGAGCGTATTGTCAGCGATGTTGACTTTATCCAGCTCGGCATTGTGCTGCGCGGCGTCGTAGGAATGCATCGCTTCAATGACATGGGCCTTTGACGCGCTCAAGGCTTGACGCGTTCCCTCCAATGTCTGCCGCCGCTGATCATAGAGCTCCCGCGTGGCATAGCCTCGCTTCAGTAATGCGCTTGTCCGGTCGAGCTCCTGTTGCGCCAAGGTCAGTTGCGTTTGCATCTGCGCGACATTCGCCTCGGCTTCCACGACCGCATGTTCATTCTGGCGGACCAGCGCTTCTTCTCTTTTCAGCTCGGCTTCGAGATCTCTTGTGTCCATGCGCGCGATGACTTGCCCGGCTTTGACCATGTCGCCTTCATCGACGAGAAGCTCGAGAACGCGGCCCGCGAATTTCGTGTCAATGTCGATTTCCTCGGCGTCGGTGCGGCCGTTGCTCCAAACAATGCCTGCGGGAAGAATATTTTGGTGCTGGCGCCACCAATACCAGCCGCCGGCACCGGCAGCTCCGCCGATGAGCAACACCAGCTGGAGAATGAGGTAACGCGGCCGACGCTTCGCCTGCGGCAGCTTCGGGACTTCGGCAGGCAACGCCGGCTGCTCGATGACGGTCAGCATGCCCTTGCCGTCACTCTCGGTCCGGCTGACGCTTGGCGTTGTCCTTTGTTCTTCTCTCACGGTCTTCATGAACCTGGCCAGAGGAATGATTCGGCCTGTGGCAGCCGCTTCCCATCGCCGTTTTCGCAACGTCGAGGGGGCACCTCAAGGATGGTGCGTCATCAGCGCCGACCTCGATAAAGCATAAGAATATTATGCCATGTTTTGGAGTCTGTATCCAAGATCGGAGCTTGGCAATCATCGATATCGGAGGGACGAATGTCGTTGAGATGCATCAATATGAAGTGATATACGGGCCGGCCTTCCACATCGACGATGTCGCGGACGAAAAGCCGATGACCGACTGCCTTTTCGAGCTTGCGGACATGATCACTTACGGTCGGCTGACCCAAGCTGAGTTTTCGGCTTGTTTCGGATAAGCTTTTACCCTTCCGCGATCATGAGAAAGGTTTGCAGGAATACAGGATCGAGCATCGGTTATGCTTATCGGAAAAAACGATAACACTCATCAGCATCCTTTGCGTTCACAAAGAGATAAAGACAATAAGCCCTATTCGCATTATAGCGCGATTGCAGCCCCGGCCGGCGACAACAACGGACAGGTGACGGAGGAAGAGATGACGTTATATTCACGACGCAATGTTTTGGCGACAAGCGCCGCCGGTAGCCTTGCCGCCGCGGCGGCGGTCAGCGGCGCGACAGCCGAACCCTATGCCGCCGCCACTAGCGACCCCGGCCCGCATGACCCCGCCCAGGAAGCGATCAATCCTTATGATTGGCAGCCCTTGCCGACCGATCACGGCAATCTCGGCACCTTGAGACATTCCTTTTCGCAGGTTCACAACCGGCATACCGACGCGGGTTGGGCTCGCGAGGTCACGGTCAGAAATTTCCCGATCGCGAAAAACATGGCCGGCGTCAACATGCGGCTTCCCGCCGGTGCCGTTCGCGAGCTGCATTGGCACGTGCCAGCCGAGTGGGCCTTCGTGACCTATGGCAGCGGACGAATCACAGCTGTTGATCCGGCTGCCCAGAAGTTCATTGCCGACGTCAAGGCAGGCGATCTCTGGTTCTTCCCCGGCGGCGTTCCACATTCCATCCAGGGCCTCGGGCCGGATGGATGCGAATTCATCCTGGTGTTCAATGACGGCAATTTCTCGGAGGACAGCACCTTCCTGATCACCGATTGGTTTAACCATACGCCAAAAGACGTGCTCGCCAAAAACTTCGGGGTACCGGCTTCCACCTTCGACAATAGCAACAGAAAAGATCTTTGGATTTTCAACGCGCCGATGCCGGGCAGCCTGGCCGAAGATTTAGCGCAGAGCAAACAGCCCTTTGTGCCGAATCCTTATGCCTTTTCGCTTGGCGACCAGAAGCCGGTCTTCGCGTCGGCCGGCGGATCGGTCCGCATCGCAGATTCGGAAAACTTCAAGGCAACCACCATGGCGGCGGCTCTGGTGGAGGTCGCGCCAGGCGGAATGCGCGAATTGCATTGGCATCCGAATTCCGACGAATGGCAATATTACATCAGTGGCACGGCCCGCATGGGAGTCTTCCATGGCGAAGGGAGAAACAACACGGTCGAATTCCACCCGAGCGATGTCGGCTACGTGCCGCAGTCGATCGCCCATTATGTCGAGAATGTCGGCAATGACACACTCCGCTTTTTGGAAGTTTTCACAACCGCGCGATATGCCGATATCTCGCTCGCGTCATGGATGAACAATGTCCCGCATGAACTGGTCGCCGCGCATTTGAACATCGACATATCGACCTTACAGAAAATGGCGCAGACGAAAACCCCCGTTGTGCCGATTTAATTGGACGCGGACACGCTCTTTGCGCGCACCATGAACCTTGATGACCTGATCTCCGCCTTTGAATCGGTCACGGGCACGATCAGCGGCGATGAATTCTGGCAAGCGGTTGCGGCGTCTCGCTGTAACCGCGCAGATTTCAACGCCCGCATTCAGGCCATCGCGTTATCGAGCGCTTTCATGCGCTTCTCATCTGGGCTTGGACTCACGGATAGGGCGCGGGATATGGCCTGATCCAAGCGCGGCTATCATAAGGTTCGGGACCGCTCCTTGCGCGCGGATCAGCAAGATAGGGGTCCGGGGGCACGGCATAAGCCGCCATGGGCGCACCAACAAATGGCCCATCGATGGCTGGATCATAGGGCCGGAGCGAACCGTCTGGCATGACGCGGCTGTTGGTGAAGGGCACGAAACCGCCCGCGCCATCGGGGACAATCGCCGGCGCCGGGCCTCCCATGAAGCAGAAGAACAAAAAACATTGAAACATGATTCCCAAACTCACAGTGCGTTCAATGGTTCCAGCGCCGCTGCCACCCTCGGCGATGAACGCGATTTCAGCTTTTGAGTTTGTAATGATCAATATAGAATATTACGTTATTGTCATTCTACAAGTTTTTATAAATATCAAAAGTAACGATTACCAAAAAGGAAAGCATAGGACCGCGCGGCTTCTCCGTAATCTTTTCCGCCAATTCGAGGATCTCTTGGAGGTTCACGGCCGGCATCCATGCTTCAATGCCATGAATAGCAAAATGGTCCCCGGCGGGGGACCATTTCACCTCAATCATGCCTCAATCAAAGGCGGCGAAGATCGCGCGTCTAGAAGGGATAATAGCGAAGGCTGGTGAGGAAGGTATTTTCATTGCGCTCCGGCGATCCGCCGAAACCGCTGAAGGCGAATTTCTGGGTGAAGGAATATTGCAGTCCGCCTGACAGCCGGCCGAAGGGACCCTTATAGATATTGTCCCAGAAGCCCACCGTGGCCTGGCGCACCAAATCGGGGTTGCCGGTGCAGGCAGCTCCCGCCATCACATCATCTTCGATGTTGCACGATGTGTTTACGAACGTGGGATTGCCCCAGCCATAGGCTGTATGCGCAGCGGCGAGAGAGAAGCCGAAACTCCTGCCCACGAATTCCTCGCCGGCGTAGCCGTAGAAGTCTATCTCGGGGAAAGCATGCCAGACCGCGCCCGCAAGCAACATCGTTTCATGGATGGGGGACAGGCTGCCATCCGCGTTAAAGGTCACGTCCGGGAACTGGGCGCTGCCGTAACGGCCGATACCATAACCGGTCATTCCGGAGAATTGCACATCGATCACTTGTGGCACAACCGGCACGAGGATCGAGCCGCCAACGCCGCCACCAGCAACAGAATTGTTGTGGTTGGCAATGGCTGTGCCGAATGGGGCAGCGGCTGAACCGAAGGGATAGATGACCCTGTCGACAAAGTCGCGGAAGATTCCAAAGCCTTCCATATGAATGGTGCGATCTGCGATGGTCGGCTCCCAGGCAACCTTGCCGACAATGTCGGGCATCTGGGTGAGGTTGATCGCATTGAGGGAGTTGAACAAGGATCCTCCAACCACGCCGGTCTGGGGGGCGCCCGGAGCAGGGACGGCACTCGTCACTCCGGTCACGATCACCCCGCCGTCGATCAGCGTCGGCGCGGTGCCGCCGGTTGTATAGGTGGGATTTTCGGCCGACAGAGCGAACCATAGGGTCTTGTCGAAATCCTTCACGAGCCGGATCTGAGGCTGGCGCGACCAGACAAACCCCGGAACGTACTGCGCATCGATCGTCAGCGGAATGTCTTCCTGCCGCGGCACGATGCCCTTGGTGTTCATGGTCGCCAGGGACCAGGTCTGACCGGCGAGGAGATGTGCACCGAAATCGTCCTGATCGACCGTCAGGTAAACGTGGCGGATGCGGGGCTGGTAGGAATTGCTTTCGTTCGAATTGGCGGTTTGCGCGGCGCCGAGGAAATCCCCCTCTATATAGCCCGCAAGATGTGTCACGGGATCGACGTCGCCCTGGGCCAGAACGGAAAAGCGGCTCTGGCGGGCGGAGAAGCGGAATTCGCCGGAATGGCTGGAGGGAACATTGAGG
>DATJLX010000056.1:0-3331 GCA_035509135.1 Methylocella sp. | reverse complement strand
TGCAATGGGTGTTCGACACCTATGGCCGCGATCATGCCGCGCTCTGCTCAACGGTCATCCGCTACCGGGCCAAGGGCGCGTTGCGCGACGTCGGAAAGGCGCTTGGCCTGCCCGAAGATCTCATCAAACTGCTGTCCTCGCAGGTCTGGGGCTGGTCGAGGGAAGGGATCGAACCGAAGCATGCCGAGGGCCTAAACCTCAATCTGGGCGACCGGCGTTTGCGTCTTGCTCTGGACATCGCACGCGAACTGATCGGAACGCCGCGTCATCTCTCCCAACATCCGGGCGGTTTTGTCCTCACCCATGACCGGCTGGACGAACTCGTGCCGATCGAGCCAGCCGCCATGCAAGACCGCCAGGTCATCGAGTGGGACAAGGACGACATCGATGCCCTTCACTTTATGAAGGTTGATTGCCTGGCGCTTGGCATGCTCTCTTGCATGAAGCGCGGTTTTGATCTGCTCGCCGAGCACAAAGGCATCAGGCTCGACCTTGCGACCATCCCCGCCGAGGACCCCAAAACCTATGCGATGATCCGCAAGGCCGACACGCTTGGCACTTTTCAGATCGAGAGCCGGGCGCAAATGTCGATGCTGCCACGGATCAAGCCGCGTACGTTTTACGATCTCGTCATCGAGGTGGCGATCGTCCGGCCGGGTCCCATTCTGGGCGATATGGTGCATCCCTATCTGCGCCGGCGCGAGGGCAAGGAGAAGGTGATCTATCCCAAGCCCGAGTTGGAGAAAGTTCTCGGCAAGACCTTGGGCGTGCCGCTGTTCCAGGAACAAGCGATGCGCGTCGCCATCGCCTGCGCCGGGTTTACCCCGAGCGAGGCCGACCAGCTCAGAAGAAGCATGGCGACGTTCAAACATACCGGCGGCGTCTCAAAATTTCGCGACAAGCTGATCTCCGGCATGATTGCTCATGGCTACGAGCGCGACTATGCCGAGCAGACCTTCCGGCAACTCGAGGGCTTTGGCAGCTATGGTTTTCCGGAAAGCCACGCCGCCTCTTTCGCGCTCATCGCCTATGCCTCGTCCTGGCTCAAATGCCATCACCCGGATATCTTCTGCGCCGCGCTTCTCAACGCACAACCGATGGGCTTTTACGCGCCCGCCCAGATCGTCCGTGATGCGCGCGACCATGGTGTCGATGTCCGGCCGGTCTGCGTGAATTCCTCCCGCTGGGACTGCACGCTGGAAACGACCGAAGAGGCCCGCTTCGCTGTCCGGCTCGGCCTGCGCATGGTGCATGGCCTTGCCAATGCCTATGCCGCCGCCCTCGTCGCCGCGCGGGCGGATAATCCCTTTGCCTCGATCGGTGATCTCTGGTGCCGCGCTGGTATTCCATCCGCCAGCCTCGCGCAGCTTGCCGAGGCTGACGCTTTCCGGCCTTCGCTCAAATTGGCGCGGCGCGAGGCGTTGTGGGCGATCAAGGCGCTGCGCGATGAGCCGCTGCCGCTCTTTGCCGCTGCGTCAGCCCGCGAAGCAAGAACCGTCCCGGAACTGCATGAGCCACCCGTAATGCTCCGGGCGATGACCGCCGGTAGCGAAGTCGTCGAGGACTATGGTCATGTGGGGCTCACTCTGCGCAACCATCCCGTTTCCTTTCTGCGCGGCGATCTGCACCGCCAGCGCATAGTCACCTGCACGGAGGCCATGCAGGCGCGCAATGGCTGCTGGCTTGAAACCGCAGGCCTCGTGCTCGTGCGGCAAATGCCGGGCTCGGCGAAGGGCGTCGTCTTCATCACCATTGAGGATGAGACCGGCATCGCCAATCTGGTGATCTGGCCAAAACTCTATGCAAGGCAGCGCCGCGTGATTCTTTCGGCAGGCATGATGGCGGTCCACGGCCGCATCCAGCGCGAGGGGGAGGTCGTCCATCTCGTCGCTTATCGGGTGAGCGATTTATCGAACACGCTGGCAAGCGTTGGCAGTCGCGACACCACCTTTCCGTTGCCTCATGGGCGCGGCGATCAGCTTCATCATTGTGACTCGGGTCAAGATCCGCGCGAGCTCCCGCCAAAGGGCCTGAACGCGAGCGACATCCACAGTCCCGATCTTCCCATCGACACAATCAAGCTGAAGACACGGGATTTCCGGTAGGCCGCGCGCTTTGCCGCCGAGATCGTCGGGAGACACATCTGGGAAACGGATGCGTGAGTAACCAGAGCGAAGACGCGATTGAGGTCCTTGCCTTACATTGGGAAGCGCTTTGCTGATCTCGCCTTGCTGGCAGCGACGGTCTTCGAACTCATCATTTCTGCCGGGCCCCGATCCGGGCCGAAAGCGGTGAAAAACGCCAGCTGACGCTTCAGCCACGGTGGTGGCTAGGTGGTGGCTAGCCCAAAGAAGTGAAAACGGCTGCTTCCCAGCCAATTATAAGCTTCTGACATCTTGAGAGAAATTGGAGCGGGCGAAGGGATTCGAACCCTCGACCCCAACCTTGGCAAGGTTGTGCTCTACCCCTGAGCTACACCCGCGTCCTGCCTGGCCCGGCGAGCTAAACCGGCGGTTCGCTTGTATGGCGCAAACAGTTTATGAATGCAACACCATAGGGAACGCGGCAAAAGTCTCCTTGAGGCGGGAATCGCAGGTTTTTTTAGCTGAAGACGTGCATGGCGCCGAGCGCGAGCCCCGAAAGTGGTCGGGGCTCTCACGAAAAGACTGTGCGAAATCAAGGATTCTTGATCAGACACGATGCAGTTGTTCTATCTACGCGAGCGATTGCACCGAACAACCGTCAAATTCAAGGGAAAATTTGACGTCAAGCTGAAACCCATGTGTCACAATAACGCAAAAAACCGGGCGGATTGAAAGAGGCTCGGACGTGCAAAACATTAAGACCGCCTTTGCCGGGACTTCCCAGTAGGGACACAGCGGCGCGTCTAAGCCAATCCAATCTAAAATCCGGTCAGGGAGCCATGATGCTTGATCGCTCACAAGAAGTCACACTCGTGCCAAACACAACAGAGGCCCTGAAAACCGAAAAAGGCTTTCCCGGCTTCGACCAGCGGTTTCACGCGTCCATTGCACACCTGACCGGCGGCCTCTCGCCGCTTGCCCTGAACCAGGCTTACATGGATTGGGCCGAGCATCTTTCGATGTCCCCTGATAAACAGGCCGAGATTATCCACGATCTCGTCGCGGCCTCGACTAGATTCCTCTCCTATTGCCTTCGCGATGGACCAGGCGCCGCCATCCCCCCGTGCATAAAACCGCTTCCCCAGGACAGGCGGTTCAACGGAGAGGAATGGCGGCAATGGCCTTTCAATATCCTCTCGCAGGGTTTTCTGCTCACTCAGCAATGGTGGCACAAGGCAGCAACCGAT